>CAZMNG010000852.1:0-2501 GCA_964567505.1 uncultured Chthoniobacterales bacterium | reverse complement strand
CAGTCTCGAATCTTTTTTCTGAGCTGCCGCATTCTCGAGCACGCGCCGCCGCTCCGGCAAGCCAAACACAGACTTATAGCGATCTCGATGCGGTCCTGATGCCGCGTTTTGATTCGCCAATGCTAACGGCCAGTCCGCACACGGCTGGCGCCTGTCCCTTTTCACCGTGCATCAACTTACAATGCAACATCGTGTTTTTTTGTTGTTTTTACTTATCCCCTCTCCTGTGCTTCTCGCACAAAGTAGCGCCCCCACTCCGGCTGCATCCGGCACAGCCACTTCCGCTCAGACCGCGCAAACACCGGCATCAGTGCCTGTTTCAACGCCAGCCGGCTCGCCCCAGAATACCGCGGCCACACAACTCAATCAGGTGATCGTCACCGGCACTCTCGACCAGGCGCGGGACCAGATTGTCCCCTACCTTGGCGCGACAAAATACTCCATTGGTCAGCAACAATTGCAGACCGAGTCCCAGGGCGACAACGCCTCTTTCAACCAGGTCATCTTGCGCGCCCCCGGCGTCGCGCAGGATTCGTACGGTCAACTCCACGTGCGTGACGAACACGCTAATCTACAATATCGGATCGACGACGTGTTGATTCCGGAAGGAATCAGCGGATTCGGACAAGAAATCGATACGCGATTGGTCGATAGCGTCAGCCTGATCACGGGATCCCTCCCGGCCGAGTTCGGCTTCCGCACCAGCGGTATCATCGATATCCACACGAAAGAAGGACCCTCGATGAACGGCAGTCAATTGTCCTATTATGGCGGATCCCACGATACGACTAATCCAAGTTTCCAGACCGGAGGCTCAGAAAGCAATCTCAATTACTTCGTGCTCGGAAGCTTCGATCAGAACGATCTAGGAATCGAAAATCCGACCGGTGGTTATTACGCGATTCATGATTTCACGACGCAGTACAAAGGCTTCGCGGATTTTTCGTACGTGATCGATGACTCAAGCCGGGTCACACTGTTGCTGAGCGGTACCTACTCCGACTTTCAAATCCCGAACAATCCCGGCCAGACACCTCTGTTCACACTCGCAGGAGCCAGTCCGAAGAACTATAACTCCGCGGACCTGAACGAAAATCAGCACGAACAGAACGACTACGTCATCGTTGCTTACCAGAAGTCCTTCGATACTGTGAATCTCCAGCTTGCTGCGTTTTCGCGCTACAGCGATACGCTATTCACTCCGGACCAGGAAGGAGATCTCATCTTCACCGGTCTGGCGGGTAGAATCGACCGCAGCGTTTTCTCCAATGGCGTTCAGTTCGATGCGAGCTGGGCCTGGAACGACGCCAACGTTCTGCGAGGCGGGTTTCTGCTCACGGTCGAGTCCGCAAAAGCCGATACAACGAATCAGGTCTTTCCGGTCAATGCATCAGGAATCCAGACTTCCGACGTCCCGTTCACGATCGTCGATAACCAGCAAAAGCTCGGAGCGTACTACGGATTCTATTTGCAGGATGAATGGCAGGTCTTTCAACCCCTGACGATCAACTTCGGGGCGCGCTTTGACGTCGTCGATGAATATGCGCACGCAAACCAGCTCAGCCCGCGCGTGAACGTTGTGCTGCAGGCAAACAAGAGCACAACACTGCACGCCGGGTACGCCCGTTACTTCACTCCGCCCCCTTTGGAGCTCGTTCAATCGCAGAGCCTCCAGAAGTTTGTCGGAACATCTAACCAGTCCGCGGTGCTGCAGAACTCCGCGGTTGTACCGGAACGCGCGAATTATTTCGACGCAGGGATGACGGAGCAGTTCACCAGCTCGTTTTCGGCGGGCGTCGACGGCTATTACAAGATCTCCAAAGATCTGATCGACGAAGGCCAGTTCGGTTCTGCGTTGATCTACTCCCCATTTAACTATGCCAATGGAAATCAATACGGAGTCGAGGTCACGGCGAACTACGTAATTGGCGGATTCGATGCCTATGCCAATTTCGGTTTCGAGCGAGGCACCGGCGAAGGGATCGCTTCCGGTCAATTTTTGTTCACCCCTGCTGAACTTGCCTTCATCCGAAATCACTACGTTTTCCTGGACCACGACCAGCGCTACACGTTATCCGCCGGCGCTTCATACACCTGGAAAGACACGACGGTGTATGCCGACATGCTCTACGGTAGCGGTCTCAGGTCCGGATTCGCGAACACGGACGAACTGCCTGGGTACTATCCGGTGAATGCCGGATTTACCCACACTTTTCATCTTCCGGAAAAGTATGGCCAGATTCAATTCCGATTCGATGTCACCAACATCTTTGATCAAAGCTATCAACTGCGAAACGGCACCGGGATCGGAGTCTTTGCGCCACAGTACGGACCGAGGCGCGGCTTTTTCAGTGGCGTGAGCTGGAAGTTTTAGCCTGGATGTTTCATCCGGCCTGGGCCGGATGAAATGTCAATAGCAGCATAAGAAAAGACCCGAACTGAAGGACTCCAACGGATGTCGGAGCTCCACCGTGCGTTCGGGCAGCGCAAGTCGACGCTTA
>CAZMNG010000851.1:0-2507 GCA_964567505.1 uncultured Chthoniobacterales bacterium | reverse complement strand
GGGCCGGAATAATGCCGACCACTTTATTCATTCGTGTCACTACGTGTTATTGCGTGACCCGTCTTTGAATGAACCTTTCAGGATAAATTCGGCGACTTCCTGAAAGTTCTTTGCAATCATCGTTGCGCGCGACAGCGATTCAGTCTGCGCTTCGTCCGATTGAAGAAGAATCGTTGCTTTGACACCGGCCCGATTTCCTGCCTCAGCGTCGATAGCTTTGTCGCCGACCATGTAGCTTTCGTCGAGGGCCAGTGCCAAGTCACTCGCCGCCTCCAGCAGCATCCCTGGACCAGGTTTTCGGCGGTCTGTCGCGTTCTCCGGTGTCTCAGGGCAAAAATAAGTGGCGTCGATTACTCCGGGACCGAGCTTGTTTGCCAGTTCGGCTTGAACTTCCCGGAACGCCGCCTCCGAAAAATAACCGCGCCCGATTCCGCTTTGATTGGTAATGATCACCAGCTTAAATCCGGCGTTCTTGAGCTTCGGGAGAATCTCCGCAACTCCGTCAAGAAGCTCGATATCCGCCGGATTTGAGCAATACCCGACATCCTTGATCAGCGTACCGTCTCGATCGAGAAAGACAGCCCTTTGAGTTCCTGGGCACCGGCTATCCATCGTTTTGGCGGAGATTATCGAGCAGTTCTTGCGGCGTCAGTGTGGCGGTGCCGAGCTTGCCCACGACAACACTGCTGGCGTGGTTCGACACTTCTGCTGCTTCGACCGGGGAGGCACCGGATGCCAGGGCAAGGGTAAACAATGCAATTGCCGTATCGCCGGCTCCGGATAGATCGTACACCTCGCGAGCGCGCGAAGGAATATGAAAGGGAGGGTTCAGTTGATCGAAAAGAATCATTCCCTGTTCGCCGAGCGTGACCAGGACGAGTTCCGGACTCCAAGCTTCCAGCAGGTCGGCGCCAACGCGCAACAGGTGCTCATCACGGAGTGGATCTGGTGCAGGTTCGTGCCACGGATGATTGGCGGCGGCAAACGCCTCGTTGCGATTCGGCTTCACTGCCGTAGTTCCCCGCCAGATTATACGATTATTAGGATTCGGATCGGCGGTGACGAGTTTTCCGGCTTCTTTGGCCAAAGCGGCGACATTGTCTACGAAGTTCTGTTGAAGGAGACCCTTGCCGTAGTCCTCAAAAATAATCGCATCCAGCTGGGGGAGCAGTGATCGAACTTTCTCGACACATTTGGCCTGCGCCTCGTCGACGAGAGGTTGCGGCCGTTCGCGGTCAACGCGCACCACCTGCTGTTGCCGGGCGATGATACGGGTTTTGACGATCGTCTGAAACGAGGCGTCTTCCAGCAGTCCCTCGAGGCTGATCCCATTTTCGCCGAGGAGCGTTTTGAGCTTCTGGCCGTGCGAATCCTCTCCGATCAATCCCATGACATAGATGGACGGCGTAAACTCTCGAACGTTCCGCGCCACATTGGCCGCCCCGCCCGGATAGTACGATTCCCGGATGACTTCCACGACCGGGACCGGGGCTTCCGGTGAAATTCTCGAGACTCGGCCCCAGACGAATTCGTCGAGCATGAGGTCACCAATCACCAGGATTCGCTTGCTCGAGATTTGGCGGAGCAGTTCTTCGGCTCGTTCCAGCTTCATTCTGCTTGCAGCCTTAAGCTCAAACAGCGTTTGCTCAAAGAAAAAACTACTCTTAGGATTGCGCGGTCGGTAATCTCCGGGTTCCAGAATGAGTTCACGGGGAAAAAAGCTGGCGATTGATCGCCTCGTTCAATATGGAGAGCGCCTGAATGACAAAGAATCTGGTTCGCGTCGTGTTGGTTGCGGCGTTTTTTTTCTCGGAGGGAACCGGCTTCTGTGCGGCGGCTCCGAGTCATATAGACCTCAGCAAGTTTCCGGCCACTCAATTGGACGAAATCGTCGTCCCGCTGCCGAGCGAAGTTTTCAATGTGCTGGATAAGCTCGGATCTCCCAACTGGCAGGAGCAACTCCGGAATCCCGTCATCCGGAATACCGGGGAGCGTGCTCAGATTGCGCTGCTTTTGGGTTCTGTCGTGGCAGAAGGGTTCGTCGCTGTCGAGGCGGCTGATAAGGAGCGGGTAAAACAGATCGGCCGCGACGTGTTGGAGCTTGCGCGCGCAATTGGAGTGGAATCAACCGTCCTGAGTCGGACAAATTCGATCGTCACAAAGGCTGACTCCGGGGATTGGGCAACGGTTCGGCAGGAATTGGACGGGGCCCTGACAGATGTGAAGAACGCGATGATCGAACTCAAGGATGATCAACTCGCGCATCTTGTCAGCCTTGGCGGGTGGCTGCGCGGTACCGAAGTTCTCACGGCCGTCGTGCAGAAGAGCTATTCTCCGGATGGCGCCGATTTATTGAATCAGCCCGACCTGCTTCGATATTTCCAAGAGCGAATTGCCGGGATGCCACCTCGGCTGCGAACCAATCGCCTCGTCAACCGGATTCAAAAGGGGCTCGATGAGATTTCACCGCTCATCAACCAGAAGATTACGCCGGACTCTGTGAAAAG
>CAZMNG010000850.1:0-2517 GCA_964567505.1 uncultured Chthoniobacterales bacterium | reverse complement strand
TCCTGACGTATTGGTAGGCCTTCTCGTTATAGACTCGCGGTGCGGCTTTGGCCGGGTCTTGTTCTGCTTCTACGACTACCCAACCGCTTTACCCGGATGAACAAACAAATTTTCCGATTTCCGAAAAATCGACATCGCCGTCCCCTGGAACCGTGAAAACCCCTGCTCTGACTGCCGAATTAAAACTCGCATTATTTTTGTGTGCCCAATCCAGGACGGGACGACGCACATCCTTCAGATGGATGTGCACGACGCGATCGCCAAAACGCCGGAGAATTTCGCCGTAGTCCGCGCCGGCAGCGTAAGCATGGCCAGTGTCCAGCAGAAGCCCAACCTCCGGGGATGTGGCCTCACAAAACGCGGCAATTTCTTTGGCTGTCTCGACTAACATCTTTAAATGATAGTGGTACGCCAGCTTGATGCCGCGTCTATTCAGCCCGGCCGCGAATTTTGCAAGCTTCTCCGCGTACGCCGGCAAGTCGATCGAATTGAGACTCGTTTTTCGACTCAGAGGCTCATCCCACGGGGAATCGCCTTGCATCATTCCACACTCGCCGTACACGAGCACCTCACACCCGCAATCCTCCAATAACTGAACATGGTCCTCGGCGGCCTTCCACTCGGCTTCTACCGGCCGCTCAGTAAGAAAACCCGAGTGCCATCCGGTCGCTAATCGAAGCCCATACTCAGACAGTTTCGGCAAAAGTTCCCGCGAATTCCTGGGAAATTTCCTCCCTAACTCCACACCGTCATAGCCAACGTCTGCCGCGTCTTTCAAACAGACTTCCAAGGGTATATTTCCGCCTAGCTCAGCGAGCACGTCATTGGTCCAACTGAGCGGACTGACTCCCAAATCGACCTTCGATCCGGAACCGTCTGATATTGCCATATTGGTTGCTCAAGCAGGAAGTTTGATGGCTCGTCCTGTTCGGAGCGACTCGGTAGCCTTGTCGGCCATCATCTGGGCCCTGAGACCATCCTCAAGCGACGGACTCGGTGCTGTCCGTTGATTCACTGACTGAAGAAAAGCGTCCAACGCCTGGTAATAACTCGATTCGATCCGTTCGAACCAACCGGGATACATACCGTCTTCAATAACGGTTCGCCCCTTGTAAAGAGCCATCCCCCTGAAGTTCTGCCGTCGAGATTCCACCATCCCGTCCGACCCGAAGACTTCGATTCTTTCGTCGTACCCGTATGCGGCGCGGCGCGAACT
The DNA here is from genome assembly GCA_964567505.1 of uncultured Chthoniobacterales bacterium. Lineage (GTDB taxonomy): Bacteria > Verrucomicrobiota > Verrucomicrobiia > Chthoniobacterales > JAFAMB01 > JAFAMB01. The sequence goes on along the minus strand of CAZMNG010000850.1, from coordinate 1,301 downwards.
ATCAATCTGACAAAGCGCTCCCGAAGCCATTCGCAGAGAAACAATTGAAGTGTCGACATCGCCCGCTTCACCAATTGCCGCACTCACCAACGCCCCACCGATCGCATAGATCTCCACTGGCTCATCGTTGGTCAGCCAACGCAACAGATCGAAAAAATGGATGGTCTGATCGCGCATCTGTCCCCCGGAAACTTTCACGTACTCGATTGGAGGCGGCTGAGGACCGCGGTTCGTGAGTTGCACGATTTCAACCTTTCCCACTTCACCCTTCGCGACCGCCTGTTTCACGGCCGCATGACTCGCATCGAACCGGCGATTGAAGCCAAGCATCACCGGAACGCCTGTCTCTCGAACACTGCTTACCGCCTTCTCCGCTTCCTGGTAGTCAAGCCCAATCGGTTTTTCACAATAAATGGCTTTTCCTGCTTTGGCTGCACGTGTCAGATAATCGACGTGCGTGTTTGTCGGCGTGGCAATCACCACTGCTTCGATATTCTTGTTATCGAATATTTCTTCCACATCCGCCACCGCTTCGGCGCCAGTGGCAGCTGCTGCCTTTTTCGCAAATTCAAAATTCGCATCGTTCACCGCCGCCAATTCCACGCCGGGGTGACGGGCAACGTTTCGAGCATGTACGGAACCGATAAAACCGGTTCCGATTACGGCTACTTTCAACATATTTCCTCCTCTTAGTTCTTGTCTTCAGATGGCTTCCACAGCAGTCCAGACGCCTCCAGCTGCGAAAGAGCGCATCGCCGATTCCACGAACGCGACGCCGCGTGCTCCGTCGGTTGCGTCCGGAAAGCCGAGCTCTGCTTTTTGGTAGGACCCGCCTTCCGACTTTGCCAGAAGGGCATCTGCGACCTCGGTGTAGAGATTTGCAAACGCCTCAAAAAAACCTTCCGGATGCCCTAGCCCTGCTCGTGTCCATTTGTGGGCATCGGATGATAACCACTCAGCGCCTTGGGCCAATATCTGAGGAGGCCCGTCGATCGGGCAATACCGCAAGTGGCAAGGATCTTCATGATGCCAAGCCAAACTGCCTCGATCCCCATAAACACGAATCCGGAGTCCGTGCTCGTTACCGACGGCAGCCATCGACGCCCAGAGCGTCCCGCGCGCCCCATTGGAAAACCGCAGCAATAAATTCGCGTTGTCTTTGATCGCCCTGCCCTGAATGATCTGGCTCAGTTCGGCGATGACTTCGGTGACTTCAAGGCCGGTCACAAACCGGGCGAGCTGGTGTGCATGTGTCCCCAAGTCCAATAGCACGCTCGAATCGCCCAACACCATCGGGTCCG
>CAZMNG010000849.1:0-2521 GCA_964567505.1 uncultured Chthoniobacterales bacterium | reverse complement strand
CTGCTGGTTAATAACGCAGGGATTTTTCTTCCCAAGCCGTTCACCGAGTACACTGAGGAGGACTACAATTCAGTGATGAACACCAATGTGGCCAGTTACTTCTTCATGACGCAGCAAGTGATCCCGCAGATGAAAAAGCAAAATTCGGGACACGTAGTAAACATCTCTGCGGTTCTGGCGGACCAGCCGAGCGGCAGCGTGCGTGCTCTTCTGGCCGTGCTTTCGAAGTCGACCATGCCGGCTGTGAGCAAGGCTTTGGCGCTGGAGTACGCGCCGAACAACATCCGGTTCAACACGGTGTCGCCCGGCAACATCAACACGCCGATGCACGCCGCGGATAATCATGCGGCGCTGGCAAAGTTTCATCCCCTTGGTCGGATGGGTGAAGTTTCTGACATCGTCGACGCAGTGCTCTATCTCCAGAACGCCACGTTCGTAACGGGCGAAAACATCCGAGTGGATGGAGGGATCCATGCCGGCCGGTAGTCATTCCACAGTTGCCAAACCGGGTTCGCGTTTGCGCGAACTTGGCCTGGTTCTCCCGAAGCCACCGTCGCCTTTGGGAGCTTACGTCGAGGCGTCTCAGGTTGGGCCGCTGCTCTTTTTAAGCGGCACATTGCCGCTCGTTGATCGCAAGCTGGCGATTTCCGGGCGTCTCGGCGCGAACCTTTCGGTTGATCAGGGCCGCGAGGCTGCCCGGTTGGCTGCATTGAATGCCTTGGCCGCAGCCCAACAACACGTCGGCGATTTAGACAGGCTCAAAAAGCTAGTGAAACTCTCCGTCCTCGTATCGACAACAGAGGAGTTTACAGAGCACGCCGCGGTCGCCGACGGCGCATCGAACCTCTTTGTCCAACTGTTCGGTGCTGAGGCGGGACACGTTCGCGTCGTGTATGGCGTCTACAGCGCGCCCATTGGCGCACCGGTCATGGTCGAGACCGTATTTGAGATCGACTCGCCTCAGAGTGAGGCGCAATAGGAATCCGATAAGTAAATGGACTGCAACGATGAGGCCTGATCGAATTAACCACCGGCGTCTTATTCTCGATTCCTGCGGTTGCGTGCACTTAACAGGGCTCCCGTTAAAAGTACTATCGGGCTCAAAATCCAAAGATAAAACCCGCCAAGAAGGCTATCTACCCACATGCGAGCGATCGAAACAGATAAGACGGAGCAACTAAGACAGACTGCGGAAATCCAGCAGATCACCACATAGTGCGGCCAGGACCGGTGCCAGAATACGCGTAGTACCTACAATGTTACGCAAGTGAGGAATAACAAATTTGAAAGGATTCCAACCATAAATGGGGTCCGCTCAACTAAAACCATCGAGGGAGCAAACGAAAAAAGACCGCAAACGTAGGTTACTTCCCAGCCGTGCAGCAAGTAAATTGTGTCGTAGCCTTTAGCGGCGACAGCTGGCAGGCACATGGCGAGCAAATAGCTGATGACGCTTGCAGCCGCTAGTATTCGCGGAATCCGCATCTGTAGGCACAAGAAGTTTGGAAATCTGCATAAGCAAGCGACACAAGCCGGTACGGTGAGTTGAATTCAGGCTTTTTGCCCGCACGATGCAAGGCTGAATTCGCCAGTACGTTTCTCGGGACAAGCGCGCCTCCGACTTCAACGAGAACGCCATGGCCGATTTGTGGAAGGTAAAGAGGATTTGGGACGATCTTGTGTCATTCAAATCTGACCCTGCCGCTTTTTTCTGGCCCTGGGATTATCGCAAAAATGGCCATGATACGGCGATGACTATCGCTAAGGCTGCCAGCGCGGCAATGATGACCGTCACATTGAACCTTCGCATTCGTCGTTCATACGTCTTTACCGAAATCTTTTCCATGATGTCTATCTCCTTTACTCAAATGCAGCCCGCACGCTCGTACTGTTCTCCAGGGAAATTATTTGTCAACAAGTATAATTGTCGTCAGAAGACTGTGAAATCGAAGTCTTCCCTAGTGAATATCTCTTGATTGTCGGTGTCCTGAGGGAATACGCTCGAACAACGATTGGGAGCACTAGAACACTTCTGAGCAACGATTAGTGCCAGGGGCGAGGACGATTAAGACTGCTGATTCACTTCAGGAACTAAGCGAAAGCCTTGAAAGCTTGTGGAACTCGAACAATATAGGGACCAGTCTTAAGGAATTTAGGAGAAAGCGGCATGCAGAAGAGCTTTTCGATTTTAGTTAATTGCACGCGGGAGATTTCCAATGAGTAAGGGGTCTGACCTGCTAGTTGCAGCACTGGAGAACGAAGGGGTCGAGCAAATCTTCGGAGTTCCGGGAGAAGAAAACCTGGATGTGGTGGAGTCGCTACGCAGCTCGAAGATCAAATTCGCCGTGACGCGACACGAGCAAGCGGCTGCGTTCATGGCAGCGACTTACGGGCGGCTGACCGGTAAGCCAGGCGTGTGTCTTAGCACGCTGGGGCCGGGGGCGCTGAACTTTTCGACCGGTGCGGCCTACGCGCACCTCGGCGCCATGCCGATGATCCTGATCACCGGGCAGAAAGGGAT
>CAZMNG010000848.1:0-2526 GCA_964567505.1 uncultured Chthoniobacterales bacterium | reverse complement strand
TGCCGCACGCTCAAACGCATCCGGGTGATTCTGTTTTATCCAGACGAGTTTGAAAGCTTGCCAGGCGGATGCGGGCGGATTGGCCGTGACATTCAAGAACTCCTCGACCCCGTGCGCCTTTTGAAACGCTTCGACGATGTCACGAGTTCGCTTATCGTTCCAGAGCGGCACGGCGTCGATCACCGGTTCACCCGCTTGATCGATCAAGACGGTGCCGTGCATCTGGCCGCACGCGGCCACAGCCGCGATTCGCTCTGCAGCGCCGGGGATTGAGTTCAGTACGGAGCGCGTTGTTTCGACGGCTCCCGCCCACCAGTCCCGAGGCCGCTGCTCGGACCAGCCCGGACGCGGAACAATCTGATCGTGTTCCTTGGCATGGATCGCCAGGATTTCGCCTTTTGCATCGACCAGCGCCGACCGGACGCTGCCTGTCCCAACGTCAATTGCCAGAAAAAGTTCGCTTGAGCTCATGGAGGTTAGGTCTTGTACGCCTGCCACCCGGCACAATCAATCCTGGGCTGAACATCTCACAGGTTTTTCGACTTTTGAGATGTTCGGGTAAAATCCGGTAAAACAGAATGTTGCTGGAGATGGGTTAAAGTCCCGCGAGTACGAAATACGGAAAGAATCGGCTAAATGAGTACGACCTACGAACCGGCCCGTCGTCCGACGATGTATTTTATCGGCGTTTCGACCGCCCAGTCTTCCATTATGCGAATCTTCCCGCGCTGGGCAGAGTTTCTAGGGATCGCGGACGCGGAACTCAAAGGGATTGATTTCCCGTTAACTGCGGACCCGGCTGCCTATCGTGCCGCGGTCGAATTCATTAAACGAGATCCCAAATCCAAGGGAGCGCTGGTCACGACGCACAAATTGAATCTTTTCGCGGCTTGCCGGGATCTTTTTGATGAGGTCGACGCACACGCGGGCCGGCTCGGTGAAACCAGTTCGATTTCAAAGGCGGATGACAAGCTCGTTGCGCACGCCAAGGACCCAATTTCATCCGGGTTGGCGCTGGACGCCTTTCTCCCTTCCGGCTATTGGCGAAGAACCGGTGCCGAAGTTTTTCTCATCGGCGCGGGCGGCTCCTCGGTTGCCACGAGCTGGCATCTGATGTGCAGCGCGGAAAATCTTAACAATCGACCAGCGCGCATCGTGGTGACGGACCGGGACGCATCCCGATTGCAGGAGATGCGACATTTGCACGCCGAATTCGATGCCACCGTGCCCGTCGAATATGTTCCGGTGAGTGGCGCGGAAGAAAATGATGCCGTTGCCGCCCGCCTGCGACCCGGCACCCTGGTCGCTAACGCTACCGGTCTTGGTAAAGACGCTCCCGGTTCGCCGTTAACAGATGCAGCTCATTTTCCCGAAAACGGTTACGTCTGGGAGTTCAATTATCGAGGCGATCTTGAATTCCTGCGCCAAGCCCGCGCACAGCAGGAACAGCGACATCTCCAGATTGAGGATGGCTGGATCTACTTCATCCACGGTTGGACACGGGTCATAGCTGAGGTGTTTCACCTGGATATTCCTGTCAAAGGAGAGCGGTTCGACCGGCTGTCGGAAATCGCCCGGAACAGCCGTTAAATCGCCCGATCTCATGAGCCAACGAATTCTGATCACGCCCCGATCGCTGACCCAAGCTCGCAGCGCCGATCTCGCACCGCTGGAGAGGGCTGGATACGAGCTTGTTTACGCGCCGCCGGGTAAGATCCCTTCCGAGAAAGAACTACTGGAACTTGTGCCTGGCTGTGTCGGGTGGCTGGCAGGGGTGGAAACAATCTCGGAGCGAGTTCTCCGAACTGCGACTGACCTGAAAGTGATCAGCCGAAACGGAACCGGCGTCGACAACGTTCCGCTCGAAGCTGCGCATCGACTCGGGATCGAGGTTGTACGAGCCGAAGGCGCCAACGCGCGCGGGGTTGCGGAATTGACGATTTGCCTAGCGCTATCGTCGCTGCGGCACCTGCCGGCCCTGCATTTAGGAATGAAGCAAGGGCGCTGGAGCCTGATTCGCGGACGAGAAATTAAGGGCCGCACAGTCGGGCTTATCGGGTGCGGTGCAGTCGGTCGAATCGTGACGCAGCTGGCGATCGGCATTGGCGCGCGAGTGGCCGCGTTCGACCCGTACGCGGATGTTTCGTTCCGACCTGGAGAAAATTTTGCGTGGGTAACATTCGAGGAAGTATTGGCGACCGCCGATATCGTCAGCCTGCATTGTCCCCCGCCTGCTGATGGTCGTCCGGTGATTGGCCGCGAAGCGTTGAGCTGCATGAAAGCAGGCTCCTGCCTGATCAATACGGCACGGGGCGGCCTGGTCGACGAAGCCGCGATCATTGTGGCGCTTGATGCCGGCAAATTGTCAGTTTATGCTGCGGACGTATTTTCAACGGAACCGCCGGATCCGGAATCGGTTCTGCTGAAACATGACCGCGTCATTGTCAGCCCACATATCGCTGCTCTGACCGAAGAGAGCGTTCAGCGCGCCACCCAGATGGCCGTCGAAAACCTCCTGGACAGGTT
>CAZMNG010000847.1:0-2527 GCA_964567505.1 uncultured Chthoniobacterales bacterium | reverse complement strand
AAGCAAAGAACCGGCTGACAAAACTACGCCTGGAACATTTTTTGTGGCCCGGTTAGCCTTGGACGCTAGAGAATTGATTTGTGTTCTTCGGCAGACTTCCGAAATTTAACAGGTACCGATGACAACCAAAATCAAGCTTTTCATACCCGGCCCTGTGGAAGTCTCGCAGAAGACATTGGCCGCAATGACCGGACCGATGATCGGACATCGCAGCGCTGACTTTAAAGCACTATATCGGTCGGTCTATCCGGGGCTCCAGCAACTTTTCCAGACACAGCAGCCGGTATTCATTTCCACGTCGTCCGCATGGGGAATCATGGAAGGCGCAATCCGCAACCTGGTCAAGAAAGGTGTCCTGAATTGCATGTGCGGCGCGTTCTCGGATAAATGGTTCGACGTCTCAAAACGATGCGGCAAACACGCAGCACCGCTGCAGGTGGAATGGGGCCAGCCAATCGATCCAGGCGCTGTCGACACGCAACTCGCCACCGGCCAATTCGACGCGGTCACGTTAATCCATAACGAAACGTCGACCGGCCTGGTGAACCCGCTGCGAGAGATCAGCGACGTCGTTCGCAAATACCCCGACGTGATCTTTATCGTCGATACGGTCTCATCATTTTCGGCTCTGCCAATCCCGATGGATGAGCTTGGGATCGATCTGATGCTGACTGGTAGCCAGAAAGCGCTGGCATTGCCTCCGGGCATCTCCCTTTTAGCGGCATCCGATCGGGCGTTCGCGCGGGCTGCAGAGGTGAATGATCGCGGCTACTACTTTGATCTATTCGAGTTCAAGAAGAATGCAGAAGAATTCATGACACCGAGTACTCCGTCGATCCCGCATATCTACGCATTGCGTTCGAAGCTCGAAGAGATATTTGCCGAAGGGCTCGAGAATCGGTACCAACGGCATGTCCAGACAAATCGCCTGGTCCATGAATGGGTAAACGCCAACGGATTCGAATTCTTTGCGAAGGAGGGATACCGATCGGTCACCTTGACGTGCGTTAAAAACAATCGGCAGATCGACGTCGCAGCACTCGCAAAGCGAGTTCGGGAGGAGTACGGATTCCAAATCGACGGCGGCTACGGAAAGATCAAAGGAAAATCGTTCCGCATCTCCAATATGGGAGATGAAACCGTCGACACAATGAAACCGCTTCTGGATGCGCTGAACGCGACACTGCAAACGTTGCTTGCCCATCCTTATTGAGGAGACTTGATGCCCGCCCGAGCGATCCGTTTGACCATGAAAAATCGCTTGTGACCGGGTGGGTACTCTGGCAGTACGCCAAATACCTCAAAGCCCAGCTTCTCGTAGAACCCGGGCGCCTGGAAATCGAACGTATCAAGAAAGAGTGCATCACAGGCATGTGCGAGCGCCTGCGCTTCTGCGCGCTTCATCAATTCCCGGCCAACTCCGGCTTTGCGGAAGTGCTCATGGACAAACAGGGTGCTGATAAAACAGTGGTTCCAATGCGTCGACCCGACCAACCCGCCCAAAACGACTCCGGATGCGTCTTTCGCGAACAGCGCAAACGTTCTCACCCTTCTATCACCGGCCTTCGACTCATTGAAATTGATCAGCGCATCGCTCAATGGCCGCGTTCTTTCGGGCGGCGGCTCCGTTTCCACCGTAAACGTCAGTTTCATCCTTGGTGGCACACTTATCCTTTTAGCGTGGCAGCGCGAGCGGGGTTTGTTCCACGCCGCCGCGCCGACCCTTCTCGTTAATCCGTTACTGCGCCAACCGACGCCGAACTCACCTGGCGTGCATACTTCGCCAAAACGCCCTTTGCGTATTTCGGCTTCGGCTGTTTCCACCGTTCCAGCCGCGCAGCGAGTTCCGTCTTTGGGATCTTGAGTTCAATCGTTCTCTTTTCAACGTCGATCTCGATGGGATCCCCATTTTTGATGACTGCGATCGGGCCGCCCACAAAGGCTTCGGGTGTAACATGCCCGATCACGAAACCGTGGCTGCCGCCGGAGAACCTGCCGTCGGTGATAAATGCGACATCTTTGCCGAGGCCTTTCCCTATGATGGCCGAAGTCGGCGAGAGCATCTCGCGCATTCCAGGACCACCCTTCGGGCCTTCGTACCGAACCACAATCACGTCTCCCTTTTTAATCTTGTCGTCCAGAATTGCGCGGAGCGCCTTTTCTTCGGACTCAAACACACGTGCTTTCCCTTCAAATCGGAAGCCTTCTTTCCCGGAGATCTTCGCAACTGCGCCCTCAGGAGCGAGGCTGCCGTAGAGAACCACCAGATGGCTGGATGCCTTGATCGGGTCTTTGAATCCTCGAACGATCGTCTGTCCTTTCGGATACTGCTCCACCTTCGCAAGGTTCTGTTTGAGCGTTTTGCCGCTCACCGTCAGGCAATCACCGTGTAGAAGACCGTTCGAAAGAAGCATCTTCATGAGCGGCACGATCCCCCCGATCTGAACCAGTTCAGACATGAAATGCTTGCCGCTCGGCTTGAGGTCCGCAAGAACCGGAACACTTTTGCCGATCCGTGTCCAGTCAT
>CAZMNG010000846.1:0-2532 GCA_964567505.1 uncultured Chthoniobacterales bacterium | reverse complement strand
ACTAATCCCGCAATCAGGATCCCGCCGGCGAGTTTTGCTGAAGATCCGGCGCCTCCAGCGATCGGCCCAGAGTCGGAAACTCCGAATGACGCTCGGTGATCACCCGAGGCAAGCATCGAGCGTCCCTCCGGGACGCCGGCCATTTATCGCCGGGCTTCTATCGTGCGCCCCTGCGGGACGGCGCTTGCGGTTTGGACATACTTAAAGGCATGATTCCAGCCAGCGCTCTGTGAACTTGCCGGCACGCTACCCGGTCGGGTAATTGCAAAAATCCCATTTTGGGATTTAATGCATAGCAATCATTGATCCTCCACGAACTTTGCATTTAGAATTCGCCCGGCAGCGCTCTTCCGTCCGGACTGACGGTATTAACGTGGAATCAAAGCCGGGAAAGGAAATCATATTATGAGTGCCGAGACTACCAGCTCGAGGAGAAGAGTATAAATGACCGAAACCGAGATCATATACGCGTTGTCTGGTTTGTGCTTCGTCTTAGGGTTTATCGCTCTGCTGCTGCAGAAGACATACGTTGACAGCCAAACGAATCAACCGACAGAGATTGAACTACCTTTGGTCGGAAAACTTAAAAGTAACTTCCCTGCCCTGATCTTCGTCGTTGTGGGGACATTTCTCGCATATGCCGCGTGGTCAAAGCCGCCAGATCAAGGAGACGAAGAATGGACGATTACGGGCTCGTTTCTTCCACCAAAAGGGGAAACGGTAAATTGGCAGGAGGGCACACTTGCGATACTACCTAAAACTTTTGATTCGGTCGAACTTCAAGACGGCCGTTTTGAAATACAGGGATCGATCCCAAAAGGCAAAAAATTCGAAGACGTCGTCACTGCAATCATTTATTCGAAGGACAATGTCAGCGCGCAGATCAATGTGGGGGATGAGTACAAAAAATTCGTCGCAGGTGAGCAGTCTCTCCTCAAAAGCTGTGACGACAATTCTCGAGAATACTCACCGGAAACGGTTGATTCTTTTCAACAACGGTAAGGAAGGAGAAGATTGTGGTTCGTCGAGCACTGCCGCTCATTTTATTAACGGTTGCTCTGTCGCAGATATGTACGGCTGATCCAGTACAGTTTGTGGATGCGCAAACGGGCGCTTACGCGAGTTATTCGCGCGTCGAAATCGACGATAGGCTGATTGGATACACGGACATGTACGGAAGAATCAAAATTTCAATGCCGAAGGGAGATTATCCTTGTTCAGTGAAGTTCTTCGGCCACACGTTTCAAGTTCGTTTGAGCATCACCGGCGACGCTAACCTGAAACGTATCGAGCTCTCACGATAGCTCCTTAGCAGTGCTCTGGACAGCCGACGACCGCCATCAGACTCCACCTTGCGGGCTGGAAGTTCTAACCCGCAAGGTGGGGAAAAGGCCCGAAGAGACGCTCCGCGTTGCCGTTCGCGATCCGTTCCCTGTCGGCGGTGCTGACCGGCAACTGATCTAAGAACGCACGCGCTTGCTTCATTGACGCGTAGGGATGATCGGCCGAGAACATTATCCGATCGATGCCGACTTGAAGCAACAAGCTGAGAAAGTTTGGCAGGAAATTAAAACCGCTGAATGTGTAAAAGATGTTGCTCCGGAGATAGGCGCTTATCGGATGATTGAGGTTGGTGATGGCGCTGGGCATCACATCGAGCCTCTGCAACATAAACGGAAGCGCTTCGCCCATGTGGCCGATCACGAGTTGAAGTTTCGGATACTTGTCGAAGGCCCCGCCGAGGATGATTCGGATTACGTGGATTGCAGTTTCGATGTGCCATCCCCATCCCGCGCTCGCGAGCATCGCGACCACGATTGGCTCAAAGCCGGCATAGGATGCATCGATCACCGCTTGCGGAGGTTGTGTCGGATGGAGATAGATCGGGACATCAAGGGCTTCGGCACGTTCAAGGATCGGCCAGAAGAACTTGTCGTCCAAATAGCGCCCACGGTTATGACCATTGATGATCGCGCCCTTGAACCCATGTTCACCGACCATACGCTCCAACTCTTCGGTGGCTTTATCTGGAACTGCGGTCGGTAACGTGGCGAATCCGGCTAAACGCGTCGGGTTTTTCGTAATCGCATCCGCAAGATAGTCATTCGCTTCACAGGCGAGCGCGATCGCCTCAGCTGTCTCGACTTGTTCCGTGCCTGGAGAAGTTAGAGAAAGTACCTGTACATCGATTCCTGCGGCATCCATTTGCGCAATCCTCTTGTCGCCAAGATCACACAATTGTTCAAAAAGCTCTCCGGCGCCGCTTCGAATCCTTTCGGCTTGTTCCTTCAGCTTCCGCCCTGGACCAGCGAGGAAGGCGGGGCTCGCATAGTGCTCTTCAAGCGTTATCGTTCGCATTGTAATTATAAGATAACCAAGTTCGACGCTGGGCGCAGATCTGGATTTTGAGCAAATTCAACGCCGGAAACCGAATCCAATCCTCAGACGCCCACCCCGAACGGGGGGCAGTTAGCCTGATAAGCATTAACTTAAGCAAAGCCTCGGCGGGTGAATGCATTTTGTCCCGGAGGG
>CAZMNG010000845.1:0-2538 GCA_964567505.1 uncultured Chthoniobacterales bacterium | reverse complement strand
CACTGTCATTGGAGGGGACTCGAACGAACAAGCATATTACAAGGTGTCGCGGAAGCGAATTTATAATGCATGGGGCCCGCCCATCATTGTTTTCGATGCGGCGAAGATCGCGCCAAGTGCGGGCAAGACCAGTTTCTACATCGGGTCAACGAGCTCATCGGCGGCGGTCTATGTGATCCACGCGGGCACTCTGACCGGCGACCTGACAATCGTAACCCCGCATCCGATTTTGATTAGCGGCGGATTTAATACCCAGGGTAGACCGCACGCAGCTAGCCTGATTACGGCACAGGGCGTTTTTGCGGTTCCATGAACCGGCGGGAACAGGATTTATGTCAGCGCTTGCTGTGATCCGTGAGACGAGAAGTCTGGACGAGGCGGAACGACCCTTGCAGGTCCTGTTGAATTCGGTTCTGATTGAACCTTTCAGACTGAATGGGCCTAATCACGAAAGCACGAGTGCGTTCCTGGAATACCTCGATGAACTCGATCAGGACTCCGACCTGCTTTCAGCCTGGCAACGCCTGTCGTTGTATGAGTGGGCGATCCGGCGCTTCCGGCGAAATCGATCCGAGTTCTTCGGAACGCCCAACGAGCTATTTGCTGCTTTGTTTCGGGCAAATAAGCAAGGACCGCATGTCGCCGTCGATATTAGTAACTATACTCCGGTGTCCGGCGAGAAGATCTATCTCCCGCCCGTCCGAATCCCGTTAATTCCGATTTCGTACAGGTTCTCGGACGGTCAGAAGACTGCGGACGAAGTCACGCTGGTGAGCTGGATACCGGGGCTTGCTCAAGCGGTCAGAGATGTTCGCTGGTCGGTTTTGAATCGATTTTTTGCGGCCAGAAAAGTGCATTGCGTCTGGTGCGATCCCGAATCGATTCGAGTGTTTCTGGCTCGGAACGCGGATCGCGTGATGATTACAAGGCGGCTTCCGGAAAACGAGGTGGCGCTGCGAGAAGAATACCTCAATGGACAGGGGCGCCCCTGGATCGATTTGAACGATTTCGCGCTTCCGGAGGAGCTATTGAAGCGGCTGACAGTGACGTTATTCAAAGCTGTTCCGGTCTATTGGTCAGACTGGATGGCGACGTTGGCAGTAAGCGACAAGCTCTCGCCCGACGATCACAACTATCTTTCCCAACTCTATCAGCATCGTGTCACCTTCGCCGAAGTCGACGCCGAGCCGCGCCATCTGGAAAAATGGCTTGCGCAAGCCGCCAATAGCAAAATCAATATTCCAGGACTTGCTAACAGGCTGAAACCGGTCGGCGACAGCTCGAGTATCCATGTCAAAAAAGTCCAGCAGGTCGATCTCGAAAAACTTAACCGGCAAATCGCCCAGGGTAAAATCTCCACTGAGGACGTTGTTCATCTAATCCTCACCCGCGGGATCGATCTCGACGTCTCCGATATTAAACTTCGATCGGAAGATCTCAGTGGGCTTTTTGTGCATTACAAGACCAACGGTTACTGGTTGAAGCCGCTCCGGTTGCAGTGGGAAGCGGCAAATCTGATAATCGCCGTCCTGAAAGACAAAGCCGGTCTGCGCACCGAACGGATCGATATTCCGCAGGACGGCCAGTTCCAGATCGGTCACAATCAAAGGACTTACCTGTTTCGGATTCATACTTCGTATCACGTGACTGGCGAACAGGTGATTCTGCGGATGAAGCGCGACGTTACCTCGATCCGATCGCTGGTGTCGCTAGGCATGCCGGAGCGGTACGTCGAAAGGATTCATCAGATCTTGCATAGTCGAGCCGGATTGATTGTTTTTTCTGGACCGACCGGATGCGGCAAATCAACGACGATTTACAGCATTCTAAACGAGTTCAACCCCTTGCAGCACAACATCCAGACCGCGGAGTCGCCGATCGAAGTCGTGATTCCCCATGTGAACCAGGTCGAAATCAGCGACTTCGGCCGCAATACGTTCCTAAATTGGGTTCGAGGCATTGTCCGCGAAGCGCCTGATATTCTGATGATCGGCGAGATCCGTGATTTTGAGACGGCAGACGCTTTGCTGCGGGTGGTTAACACCGGCCATCGAGTCATTGCGACGCTTCACGCCAATTCGGCTGCGATGGTTCCGATCCGCTTTTTACAGCTCGGCGTGCAGCCTTACCTGCTCGCCTCGACACTTCGGATGGCGGTGTCTCAGTGCCTCGTCAAAATGGTGTGCACGCATTGCGATGAGGAGGTCCCAATCCCGAGCGCGGAGAAACTTCGAAAGATGAGAATCGATCCTGCCTGGCTGGAGGGCGCTGAGTTTTTCAAGGTGGGCCGGGGGTGTAACCATTGCAACGGGACTGGATTTGAGGGTCGGAAGGCGCTGTACGAGGGCTTGATCGTGGACGAAGAGATCGCGCACGAACTCTATGGCCAGCCGACACCCGAACGGTTGCGCCGATTAATGCTCGAACGAGGGGAGGGGACCTTATTGGAGAAAGCGGTTCGTGAAGCTGCGCGCGGGACAATCAGTCTGGAAGAAGCGACCCAACTGGCTCTCGAACTGACACAGTAACGCACTCTTT
>CAZMNG010000844.1:0-2544 GCA_964567505.1 uncultured Chthoniobacterales bacterium | reverse complement strand
CGCTGAAAGGCTATCGCGGCGCCGGCATTCGAGCTTGCGAGGACAACTCATGCGATCTCCGGAAGGCTATACCTCGCAAAAGATGCTCGATAGAGCGCGTGGTTTCAGCCAAATTGACCCCGATGTCTGACATGGAAGTCCGCCAAGTGTCGCTACAGCTAATGTTTCGCGGCGATCCGCCTGTGCTTCAATCCGTTCATTTCAGCTGTCCCCCCGACAGACACAAGGCTGACGATCTACAAAATCGTGCCTTACCCAAAGCAGCAGCGACGGCTCTGCTCCTCTTTCGTGTCCAGCCCGACCTGAAGCTTTTCCGGATTCGATCCAAGCAAGCAAAAGGAAGCTTTATTGACACCATCCTGAACGCGAAGAACGAGTCGCAGGGAAAGAGCCCCATACGCGGTCTCGCCAACGGAGCTTTCCTCAAGCTTTTCCGCAATCCGTCCGCACCGGAAAGCCGTTATCTCGATATCGACGTGAATCGTTTGCACCCCTCCGCCATTGAGGTTAGCCATGACGGACGAGTCGTTGATGATCCCGAGGTTTTGATGTCTCTAACCGCTCAAATCGCTGCTGCAGCAGGATGGAATCTGAACGACTATCGGGTCGAGGTAGTTCCGAAGGAACAGGAGGTTCTGCACCATCAGCATGATTTCGCGGCGCTAAATCCGAATTCGACCGATGACCCATTGCGCAGGGCCTCACTTGACAACCCCACCTCGATCGCGATTCGAGAAGCGAGTCGGCATTTCGGCGACGACGGTACCCACCAGCATCTCCACGTCGGCCTCATTCGGTCACTCGGAGAACTCGAAGATCTCTGGTCGATCGACAGGGAAGCTTACGGAGAGGCGTCCATTACTTACGAAAAGTTCAAAGATTGGTGGCTCTCTTTTCCGCTCGGACTTCATGCGCTCTTTTTTCGGAGCCGCGTGATGGGTGCTATCGGCATTTGGCCGCTGTCCGCTCGTTGCGCCGGCTTCCTGACCAGAGCCCGACTCAAGGAATCCGAAATAAGCGGAAGACGAATGCGCGCCTTTAACACGACCGCCGCGCAGTTTTGGTATATCTCCGGCATCGTTCTGCGACCAGAACTCATCGGCGGCCGCGCAATCCGAATTCTTTTGTCCCATGGAGTTGCATCCTGGCTTTCATCGCCAAACATCCAATTCCCATCAGAACTGCTAGCGCTTGCGTACTCACAGAAAGGCCAAGCTCTGCTAGAGGGATTCAACTTCTTCAAAATCCAGAATTCGTCCGCCATGCCTGACGGCGTACCCCTGTTCGGGTTGCATCTGCCGAACAAACAGCAGTTCGTTTCGTCTCTTAGAAACAGGGGTTTAGAAATCGAATAATACGCCATATGGTCGCCGCTGAACGAACTGTCGAACTAGTCAACACGAAGGAAATCGCACTTTTCTTGCCACTCATGCGTGAGATCGAATTCGGAGACGCATTCCTTCTGTCCATGCTTCACTGGTGCGGGTTCGGCCAGCGCTCGGCCCCGCTCGAATACTGGCAGGTTTTTCTAGTGCGAGTCCAATCCGAGATTGCCGGTGTTTCTGGCTTATACAGACAGCCAGGAATGCCATCCCATGTCTGCTGGCTCGGCTGGTTTGCTATTCGGCCCCGATTTCGTCGCAAAGGCTTCGGCAGTGCTGCGATTCGTCAGATTTGCGACAATGCCCGCCACACCGGCTTTAAGGAACTTTGGATTTACACCGGCGCGCGGGACGAGATCGCTCGAATGTTCTATGTTGGCCTGGGCTTCGAAGTACTCGGCCCAGCTCGCGAATGCGCGCCTGCCAGAACTATGGACGATTCCGATATCGTTTTGAGGCGAATTCTAGGCGAAGCTTGAAGAGATGCGCCAGGGAAAAATGGGCCACGAGACACCGGTTAGGTTTCCGACGACTGCGCCAACAGACGGAAGGCTTTTTTCCTACAGTGAACCCGTGGAGCCGATGCCGGGGACGAGATTGGAAATGCCCGTTTGTCCACTCCTTCAGTCTAACGCGGTTAAACATTGCACTGCGCATCCGCGGATACCGGTACCACTTTGATTTTTTCGATTGGGAACGTTCTGACCGGCGCCTATCAGAAGACGGTCGAATGTGCTGCGAAGCACAATAAGCCGTGCGCACATTCATCTTGGAACCATACATGCCGCACAGAAGCTCAGGGATTTTGTCGCCGATTACGAGGTCGAGACACGAAGAGTTGCTGGACCCGGCTGAATGCACAACAAGCCTCGAAAGCGTTCCGAACTATTGTCATTTAATAACTTACTTGTCGCGAACAACTTAGAATTTTCATGTTTTCTTGTTGCGCTCGAAGGCCCTCTTCATTCAAGAATGCCTCCCCCTGACGACGTTTTTGGGAGAAAAGACTTTCTCCCCGTCAAGCCCCAAGGCGGTCTCTCCTTTCCTCTTTCTCCTAAGCGAACCTAGGTTCGCTTAAAGTGAGCGATGCCTTGGTGGGGTGACCCCGTTTACAAAACCAGAGAACGGCAAGGGAAATGCCAGCCCGCTGCCCCCGGGTTTC
>CAZMNG010000843.1:0-2544 GCA_964567505.1 uncultured Chthoniobacterales bacterium | reverse complement strand
CACAGCACGGAGAAGGCGCCCTCCTTAGTGGCGGCAGAACCCTGGGCTACTACAACACGATCGCTGCCTCCTACGGCTTACAGGCCGGCGTCCAGAAATTCGGGTATGCACTCTTTTTCATGACCAATTCATCGCTGGCATATCTGGACAAGAGCGGCGGTTGGGAGCTGGGCACGGGTCCCAGCATCGTTGTGGTTGACACCGGCATGGCTAAGTCGCTGACGACCACAACGCTTCAGAAAGGCGTGTACGCGCTTTTCTTCGACCAAAAAGGTCTGATGGCCGGACTCGGCCTGCAAGGATCGAAGATTACCAGGATTACACCACCGGCGTCGGCTTGGTGAAGTTGATGGGTCGCGACGCCGGCTTTATCGCCGCGAGAACGCATCCTTGCTTCCTACGAAGCAACGCAAGCGCACCGGAGACATTGGTGCGCGCCACGCTAGTGCCTGCAGACAATAAGTGGCTCACTCCGATCGTCGTCGCAGCGATCATCATGGACGCACTCGCATCACTGAATCAGCATTATCCGAACGTCAGCGCAGCAAGCGCTTAGGTACGACCGAACAGACTGTCACGTTGTGGCGGGGTCGTTTCCGACAAGCCGTCCGTGGCGTGATAACGACGTTGTCAATCCCATGAGCCGGTCGAATAAATTCTACCGGCTCTTGTGGGTTTGCTGTCATTCGTTTGCGGCGATAACAATCAGGCGCAGAAACCGATCGCGAAGTCACCTACTCTGTCGACCCAGACTAATGGCGTTTTTCTTATTAAGAGTGGACCAGCTCTATCTTTGGACCACCTTGCATTATTTGGTTAACCAACGTGTTGCAGATTATCTGTGCCGCACCTTTCAAGCCGTTTCGTTTCGTGTTGATAACAAGATGATAGTGCGAGGGATCATTCACATCGGCGTTGAAATAGCTTTGTACGTAACGGCGACGCGCCTCGTCTTTTTCTCGGACTAGATGGGTCGCCTTCTCGGCTGTAGTTTGGTAGAATTCGGCGAAGTGCTGAACCCGAAAATCAAATGGTGCCACCAGGCGGACATGAAGGATATGAGGTAAAAAGGCGGTGACAACGGCAGGGCCACGTCCCACCACGATTACGTTGCCCCTTGCCGCCAAAGTTCGAATAGTCTCTTTGGCATATTCCTTAAGCGTCCAGGTTACTGGGTGTAAGCCAAGCAGGGCTTCTAATGCATCGGTCAATGGAAATCTCGTATCTTCCGGCATGTATTGCTCGAGCTTAGCTGAAAGATGGTGATCCTCCAGAATCTTGGCCGCCAAATTGCGGTCGAAGACTGCCCACGGGCGTGGAGGCTCACCCGGACACTCTTTGTCCAGTTGTTCGGCAATTAGATGAGCCACTGTCACCGCACCTGCCCCGGCTTGGCGAGAGATCGTGATAGCCGGCTTGGGAACGCTCGGCGCCGTTACGGGCGGTAGAGCTTGCGCGCTTAAGTAACCTGTAAAAACATTTAGTGAATTTCTGCGCATAACGCGTCTCCATTCTCGACTAGCTAGAACAAACACGATTCGAGGTTTTTGGTCCATAAAATATCTTCCCAGTTCAAAACTGGGTCGCTACGGTTCGACCGAACAAGCTCACACGTCCTCATCCCTGCCATCCCGCCGAGCAAAAAATAGGGCAACAGAAATTGGTATTTCGTTGAAGGTTCTAGGCCCTTTGACGGTCCTTAAATCGGGAGAAAAGCCAGCGTCTCAGGCTGAAGGTGGTCTGGGGTTTTACCAGCGGCGAGATTAGATTTGCGGGCTAGGATCCGTTTGTCCCGGCTTCGGCCGTCTGCGGAGCATTGGGCATCTCAGGCTGTTTCTGGCGGACCAGCAACCAAGTCTGCGTCGTATCCGGGCCAAAGTGCACGAGACAGCTGGCAACATCCTGAGTGAGGTTCTGTAGACCAGTTTCGATTACAGTGTTATTGGACCCGATTTGCCAAGCGACCCGCTGAGTGTTTTTGTCTACCTGGCCGGAGATCGGCGACTTCTCACCGCTCAGCGCGTTCTGGTAAGCACCGCTTACCACACCATTCTTATCAATCGAAAGCTGGAAAAACATGTAGGCATCGCCTTTCTCCTCTTGTGCGAGAGCCCAGACACCAAGCGGCAACCATTCCGGCTGTTGGCCCGGCTCTGGAGGAGCGGGTGCGGGAGGCTGCGCGGCTGGTTCATTTGCTAACGCGATGGCCTGCTGTGAATACTCCGTCGCGCTTGCTGTTCGCTTGCCGTCCACATAAACGTCATCTCCCTCGTAGACCACATTGACGCCATACTCATAGACTGGGGGTTGATACGTTGCACTTTGGATCGCATCAATCGCGAGAAAAGTTCCGGCGGTCGCAAGGGTCGTTGCGCCCCACCACCACCAGGGATTACCGCCCCAATAGCCCGGTCCATGGTACCAACCAGAGTTCCCCCACCAGTTATCATCAAAGTTACCGTCGAAGTTGTTCTGGATACTGTTGTTTATCTCGGTCGCACGGTTGGTTCGGAAATTATTTACGTTATTTCTGTAGAGATCGGA
>CAZMNG010000842.1:0-2545 GCA_964567505.1 uncultured Chthoniobacterales bacterium | reverse complement strand
TCCGATCCCGCCGACATCGATGCGGAGATTCACTCTCTTTGCGATGCTTTGATCGGGGCTGAAGGGCGAATCGTTCCGTGACCGCGCCTTGACTGGGCGCAGAGCAGAATTCAGAAGTCTTGCCGGGGCGAGCGTGCGGCTGCCAGGCGGCCGCCGGACACGGCTAGCCTGAATGGCTTTTGTCCCGGAGGGACAGGCTGATAGTAGCCAGGCACGAAGTGCCTGGAGTCATGAGAAAAATAGCCCCGTCCCAGCGGGACGATTGAACTGCGCCTGAAAGTACGCACCAACCGTAGGCTAGGAGCCAGCCTTTCCGGTCACCGCTGCCGCGTTGGGATGTTCGGAGGGAATCTGATGCGGATTTACTTTCCCATCCCGGGTTGAAAATCTCTCTACCAGCGCGAACAAAGCCGGGATGACGAAAATTGCAATAAACGTTGCGGCAAGCATACCGCCGATCACCGTTGTGCCGAGAATCTGTCGGGACGCGGCACCCGACCCGGAAGCCAACCAGAGTGGCACACACCCCAGGATAAAGGCAAACGCCGTCATCAGGATCGGTCGAAGCCGTAGCCTGGCGCCGGCCAGCGCAGCATCTACAATCGATGAACCTTTTTCGTAGTCGGCTTTGGAAAACTCAACAATGAGGATGGCATTTTTTGCCGACAGACCGATCAGCATAACCAGCCCGATTTGCGCGTAGACGTTGTTCTCGAAGGCGACCGAACTTTGACCGTAGACGTTATCCGTGAACAGGCGAGCAACCAGCGCCACAAAGGCACCGAGCACAGCGATCGGTGTACAGAGGAGAACGCTGAATGGCAATGTCCAGCTTTCGTACTGGGCCGCGAGAATCAGGAACACGAACAGGAATGAGAGCGCAAAAATCACCGTAGGCGACACTCCACGCCTGGCCTGCTGTTCCTGGAAGGACATCCCGAGATAGTCGTACCCCATCTCGGCCGGCATGGTTTTTGCAAAGACATCCTCCAGCGCGCTCATGACTTGATAGGAGCTGGCTCCCTGTGCCGCGGTGACATTCAGCTGCGCGGAACGATTCAAGTTGTAGCGCATCGTAAATTCGGGGCCGGTGCGCCGTTCGATCCTGAGGACCGAAGAGAGCGGGATCCGATCGCCGTTGTTATTGCGTACATAAAACTGGCCGACATCCTCCGGCTTGGTGCGAAACGGCCCATCCGCTTGAACGTAGACCTGCCATGATCGCCCGAACCGATTAAAATAGTTAACAAAGGAACCGCCCATGAAGACCTGGACCGATTTGTAGACGTCGGAAAGTGGAATGCCCTGCTTCAATACTTTGTCCTGGTCGACATCCAGATAGTACTGCGGGACGTTTGCAAGGAGGGTCGTCGTGACTCGTGCGATTTCAGGGCGCTTCGAGGCGGCTTCGATAAATTTCTGAGTCTGTCGAGCTAGAAAATTGACATCCATTCCGGCGCGATCCTCCAGAATGAACGTCACGCCCCCGGACGTTCCTATTCCCGGGATGGACGGGGGCGGGAATACAAAGGCAATCCCTTCCGGTATTTTTGCGAGTTCCCGGTTAGCGTGAGCGATCATCAGTCTGAGTTGTTCTTCGACGGACGATCGCTTTTTCCATGGCTTCAGCGTCACGAAAAAGAAACCGTTATAAGTCGTGTTGACGCCGCTGAGCATACTGTAGCCGGAGATTGCCGCCACATCCTGGACTCCCGGTGTGTTGCGAAGAATCTGCTGGACTTTGTCTGCGGCTGCAGCGGTACGTTGGAGCGACGCAGACTCAGGCAGCGACAGATTGCCGAAAAGGTATCCCTGGTCTTCAGTCGGGACGAATCCTTGCGGGACTTTGCCTCCGAGGAAACCGGATGCGAGCACGACCAGGAGCAGGAACAGAATGCATAGCAAACCGCGCCGGATCAGGACACGGCAGACGCTGACGTAACCATGCGTTGCGGAACCAAAGAGATTGTTAAATCCTTTAAAGAAATAGCCGAGCGGGCCGCGCGATTCTTTTTTGGGCCGAAGCAGAACCGTTGAAAGTGCCGGACTTAACGAGAGGGCGTTAAACGCTGAAAAAATAACCGACACCGCGATTGTCACAGCGAACTGCTGATAAAGCCGGCCTGTAATACCCGGAATGAACGCTGTCGGAATAAAGACTGCGGCAAGGATGAGCGCAATGGCAACTACCGGGCCGGAAACTTCTTCCATCGCTTTAAGAGCAGCGGCTTTTGGCGACAGGCCTTGTTCGATGTGATGTTCCACGGCTTCGACGACGACGATTGCATCGTCGACCACCAAACCGATCGCCAGCACAAGTCCCAGGAGAGACAGTGTATTTACCGAGAATCCGAGCACCGGAAAGAGCGCAAAGGTGCCCACCAATGAGACCGGCACGGCGCATAACGGAATCAATGTCGCGCGCCAGCCCTGGAGAAAAATGAAGACGACAAGGATGACCAGGAGCATCGCCTCGGCCAAGGTTTTATAAATTTCCTCCATTCCCGCCGTCACGGCGAGGGTGGTGTCGAGCGAGACGCTGTAA
>CAZMNG010000841.1:0-2546 GCA_964567505.1 uncultured Chthoniobacterales bacterium | reverse complement strand
CGGTGCCCTGGGACGGTTTTTGTTTCTTCCGAAATCAGCTACAGGGACCGCAAAAATGACACCCATGCAGCAAAATGTTGACAGCTCTGCAGCATTGCAGGCAATCCAATTCGAGACGCAATCAAGGCTCCAAAAAACGGTTTGCTATAACGTGCGTAAAGGCTCGCCAAACGGGCAGACGGCGCCGTTGCCGGATTATCATTGATCTCTTCCGGTGTCGCAAAGCTGTTGCGAATGCTATTAAGATCGGTTACAAGCATTGGCTTTGCGAAACCTTGCGCGATTTTCTCGGGTTGAGAAAAAAGTAGCGCTTCGAATTCGTGCAGAGAGAGGTAAGCCTTAAAACGATTGCTGGAGATATCCGAATCCCAACTTTGCTCGATGAACCGAACTTTCTCGCGCGCATTCGATCCCTGCGGGTTGGCTTTTCCCGGGAAAGTGCTAGGCAGGCCATAGTAATCTAACATTGTGGTAACCATGATCGCACTCGAGTCATTTAGAAGCCTCACTACTTCGCCGCGTACTTTGTCGTAGGTCGGTACGCCTCCCTTAAATTTGCCGCCAGAATTGACGCGCTTTGTTGCGACTATCACCGGTTGTAGGTAAAGGCCTTCCGGCATTTCCGGCAGTAGGACAGTCTTAACGAATCGTTCTTCCGTTTGACCTTCGACCAAGATAAATGCCTTACGCCAATTCACGGACGACCGCCCAATAGATTTTTTTCCCAAAGATCGCCCAGGCCGTAGTCCTCCAACCAGTTTTGCATGGCGCTCGGCTCTAGATGCTTGAAAACGCTCTGGCCGCCCTCACGTTCAACGACTATAATGTCGTCTGGCTCGAACTGATTGACGAGGCTCACAGATTGAGTTGAAGCGATCACCTGAGTTTTCGTCGCTGCGGCCCGTAGAAGTTCAGCCAAGAGTGTGATTGCGAAGGGATGAAGGCCGAGTTCTGGTTCATCCAGTAGGATAGTCGTCGGCAGGTATGGTTGCAGCAAAAGCGTAGCTAGACAGATAAATCGCAGTGTGCCATCCGAAAGTGCATTAGGGCCAAACGCGGTCTCCTGGTCCCTTTCACGCCATTCGAGCCGGATCTTTTCCTCGTTCAGTTCCAGCGGCTCCAAGACGAAATCATCAAAGAACGGAGCAACCATGCGAACTGCGTCAACGATATTTCGATAATGATCTGGGGAGTTTTTCTTCGTCTTGAACAGAAAAGCAGCTAGATTGGCAGCGTCTCCTCGAAGGGTCCGGTTGTCGTGTAAATCACCTGCCTGCTTGACCTTTGCTTCCGGGCTGGTGTCGTGGAAGTGATAAATTCGCCAGCTTTTCATTGCCGTTATAACCCATGCGGCAATTTTGCTGCCTTCGTCGTCTAACAACCGCGCCTCAGCATGGCCCTCGCCGAGAAATTGCGAATAAGGTGACTCGTAATTGGACTTGTCATGAAACCAAACCGATTCGCTGGCAAAATAGAGACTCCCCTGGTCGGTCGGTTCAAGAAGGCAGGAATATCCGTTCACGAAGTCGGAAAACGCGATATCGATGGAAATTCTCTCTGTCACTTTACGCCCAAAATGAAATAAAGCTTCTGCGCCGCCCGACGCGGCGACATAACTCTGTAATCGTTTTTCAACCAGTTGATTGACAAGTCGAAAGAGAGAAACAAAGTTCGATTTCCCGACTCCGTTAGGTCCGATCAAGACGTTCAGTGCGCGAAGGCTTAGATCCATCGATCTGACGGATTTGAAGCCTTGAAGCTTAATGTTGTCGATAGCTCCGTGCACCATTTCTTTTCTACTGGAATGCCCTTACGGGATCAAATTCGATCCGCCCATGATCGAAAAAACCATCCAAACTTCATGTTCGTACCATGAAAAATCCCATTTCGAACACCGACACGAACCTGGGCACCGGCGGTCGGATCGAAAGCGGCGACTTTTTTGAGTAGATAAAGGCATCGGAAAAGATTGGCAAGTAACATTGTGTGGAATTGTAATTTGCACTTGATTCCGGTGAGCGGGCACTTCAACTTTTGAACGAAAAGATCTCAGCCGATTGGTCGGACTCTCACATCGCGAAGGACCCAGAGCGTCTCAGAAGAGACGCCGCGATTCGTCGCGTGGGTGTGGGCCGGCTTTCGCGGCTTTTGCGTGTCCTCGCCCCTGAGGGACGACCGAATTCCGGCGACCTTTTCGCCGGTTTGACCTCCGGTCTGACAGCAATATGCGGGAGCCAGTCGCGGTGCCGGAGTATAAAAAGAATACCGCTTCTCCAGTGACTGGCAACAAAACACCAGACGAGCAATCTGTTCGCAGGACCAGCAGGAAATTCGCCTGGAAGTAGGAAAGTGGAGGGGAGGCCCCAGGTGTGGGCAAAACATCGATTAAGCTCTGAATGAGCGGCGGAGGATTAGCGCGAGAGGGCCGTCTTCACCGTGGGTTTTGGCCGCTCCTGCAGAGCTCAATCAAATGGCGGGGACGAGTTCCTGAGCCTCCGCTGCGCTCCGACCCAGGCTTCTATGCGATCGCATCTTCGACGCTCAAG
>CAZMNG010000840.1:0-2553 GCA_964567505.1 uncultured Chthoniobacterales bacterium | reverse complement strand
CGATATCAATGTTAAAGTCGTTCTGTCAAAGAATCGCGAGGTAAGAATCTAAGTGAACGAATGGACGCGAATGGACTGATGATTGCCCTTCGCAGACTCGCCGCAATTCACATCGACATTGAACAGGAAAAGACCAATTTTCTTGATGTTTTGACGAAACTCGAAGGCCGGAGAGAAGATCGGAACCTAATCGCGCACGGCACATGGGGGACATATCGTGATCCCACGGAGCCGTTGAATGAGTTCGTTCCCATTGCAGGTTCATTGAAGCCGAAAGCGCCAATCCCCACAGAACTTGTATCTGAAACATTTCCATCTGGACGTATGTACGAGATCATTGAAGACATTGAAGACGCGATCAGGTTTTTCGTGAATTTTCTGACCGAACGCGATCCATCGCGCGATAAACGGAAACTAGAACACCTGTTACCATGACCAAGCGTTCCGCGAGATTGGTCGCGGGTGACAAATCCAATACTTCAGTACCTGCGTGTTGCTGGGCGTGGAGGTCGCGTAATATCGTCTTCTCAGGATTTTGTGGTTCCCGCTTGGTTTGGCTGGCCAGCCAACAAGAGCGAACACAGCGCGGGGTCAAGCCGAATCCCATATCGGTGATTCACGAGCAGAAGTAAGAAGTTGGTCGTCTTCCACAAAAACCACACATCATCATCACCACCAGGTAGACGACGGCCTAGCCCACGATGCGCATAATCGTTGCGCATCTTGTCCAGAACGACAATTCGCTCCCGATCATAGCGGTATGTTTCAATGGCTACAAAGTCAGGTGGCGGCCGACACAAACGTAAAATCAAATCCAGCTTTTCGATTAGCGACTCTCTTTCAAGTTTGTCTAAATAACCTTTGATTACGGTGTCGCGTAATTCTGAGATCGACGCGGCCCCATACACTTCAGATAACGTCACCTTTTTTTGGGCAACATCCCGTACGTCCCGCATGAAATCTGTCGGTTCAGCAAGGGCGCAAACACGACACCAATCGATTGCCGCGCTATCGAGGACAGAGTGGGCCAATATCAGAGAAGCGGCGTCTAGCGCGGAATTAAACGTTGTAACAGATTGCTCTGTCATCGCCTTTGCCGCGTTTTCGAAAACCCCGAGGTCAACAAGCTTTTGCCGGTCCCCCGTAAAAAGTTCGGCATACTTGTCTTCGCTAGCCAAATGTTGACACGTTCGTTCGTTCTGCCAAGCGGCTTGGTTCGTTGCGTGCGGCAGCCCTAACTGCCCCATCCAACGGAAGGTGTGTACAGCGTTCCAAGCGGACATGGTGCGCGTGAATATTTCGCACGCAAGCCGCTCGGCATCGCTCATTTGATCAGTGCTCATAATCATTTGTGCGGCACATACCAGTACACACTTATGCAGCGGTGAACTGCTGCTATGCTGTGGAGCTTAGCTTGTCCCCGCCCCTCTGATGAGGTCGCCTAGAGCTGCGTGCAAACGAAGTTTAGCTCGCTCCTCCGCCGACTTACCTCGCAACATGCCCCCCACGTCAGCAAGGAAGGTATTGTAAGCTTGTGCAGACAGCTTGCCGTCACGTTCAGCGAATCCCAAGTACCAGATAGCGACGCCAAGAACCATGGTAAGAAGCAGTGTTCCAACTGGGTAATCAAGTTCCCCATTCTTGATTCCTACTCCCATTTGGCCGAACCAGCGAAAGACGTCTTCGCTCTTTTCCTCCAATTGTTGAAGAACAACCGAGCGGGTTTCTAGCGGAACCTCGTCTATCAATTTCGCGAGAACTACCATGCTAACATAAACAGCGGCTTCAAGTGGTGGCGTTTGTGACTTTTTAAATTCCTTGATTCCGTCATTTAGGTTTGGAAAAGTCTTCAAAAGAGCCTTAAGTTTGGGAACCATCATGAGAATCGTATGCACTTGCACCAATACCTCACTGCGGTACTTAAAATTCTCAAAAAATGAGAACATGATCGCCCCGCAATTTGGAACCCAAATCAGTGCCGCTTACCGATTGGCGGAGGCCATTTTTACTTGGTCTCAGCAAAAACTAAACCGCGTCCATTCCATTTGGAATCGCTGACAGGTTTAGTAAATCGCATAAACCTAATATGGAACTCAATCTTGTCAGTATAGCAGCCCGAGGGCTAGTGCTGCGCAAATTGCTGCGTAAAAGCCAGATTTGATCCATCGGTTAGTGTCAGATTCCGCCATTGATCTCACGGCGAGCATTATCGGCGAGGCGGGCGTGATCCTGTGAAGGACGCGAGCTTTGCTCGCGTCGGCGCTGCCGGTGCCCCGCATCCTTGACAGGATCGACCGGCTCGCCACCCCGGATCATAGCACTGCGATCGCCGCCATGAGAGGAATGGCGCACTGCGGCAGCTGAGACGCGGCGCTCTCACTCTCTTTCGATCACGCCTGCCCATACATGAACAGTTTTCAATCGAGGCGAGCGCAATTGTGACGCTGGTGTGAACGGCAGTCTCATCCTCGAAATTTTTGACCCGGATCAACGCACTATCCTTGTTTGGATGCGAGGAGCGAGCGGTCGCTGGGGCACAAGGGTTCGCGGAAC
>CAZMNG010000839.1:0-2573 GCA_964567505.1 uncultured Chthoniobacterales bacterium | reverse complement strand
ACGCCTTATGCTCAATCGCCTCGCTCAGGCATGAGCCTTTTTAAACACGCTCTGAGCTGCTCGCACCTGGAGAGATAGAGCGATTGGAGCGAAGTGAGGCTGGTCAGTGAGGCCAGATCGGCGCTGAGCCCAGGACTTGCTTCACGTGAAAACCGCGATTATCAACGGGCGACTGGACCGGTATACCGGGCATCATTCAGCACCGGCGGATATCGCCGCCTGACCCCCAGGTTTTTGCCGGTCTCGAATTAATGCAAAAAATCGCTCCCAAATGCGCCAGTCTACGATTTAACTGCAAATGACAGCTGATGAACGCGCTCAAAAAGAAGAGCAATCCCTCGTCCTGAGCATGTCGAAGTGTCGAAGCATCACGGTTAAATTCAACCAAAGGTACCAAATGCGAAATAGGATTTTGAATTAGGGTTGAACGAAGCGTCCCAAAAAATCCTGTCAAATTGCTCGCACAGTCACTCAGTCGGCCGCTAATCTAGGTCGATTAGGCTGGCGAATAAGGGAGAGAGAAGGTCATCCCCGATGAAGATATTTTTCCTGTGCCTCTGGGCTCTTTGCCTCGTTCCGATGCATCTTTTCGGTTGGACTAATGGCGAGCTTTTGATCTGGATGGATCCCGACCGAGGGCAAACTCTCAAACCTATTGCGCAGAAATTCCACGACGATTTAGGGATAAATCCCACAATCGAAACTCCCCAAAATATTACAGACAGTTTCCCTCTTGCTGCTCAAGTCGCGAAAGGGCCCGACATTGTGATTTGGGCCCACGATAAGGTGGGAGAATGGGCCGACGGCGGCTTGATCGCCCCGGTCGAGATCTCTGAGAAATTTGCGCACAAATTCTTCCCGAAGGCGTGGCAGGCTGTACGTCACGAGAACCGGACTTGGGGATATCCAATCGCCCTTGAGACAGTAACGCTGATTTACAACAGGAAACTTCTTGACGGTCATCCTCCGACAGAGCTTTCCCAATTGGTGTCCGTAAACCAGAAGATCCAAGCGGAACATCCCGGGACGACAACCATCCTCTGGGATTACAAAAGTGCCTACTACTCCTGGGGGATTCTGGATAGTGCGGGCGGTTACGTTTTTGAGAAGAAGGGCACAAACTACAACGTAGACAACGTGGGCGTGGCAACCGACGGATCTATCGAAGGTCTCTCAAAAATCATCGATCTGATCCACGCCGGCATCCTGCCAAAGAGCGTCTCCTATAGCGCCGTCGAAGAGCTCATGGTGCAAGACAACCTCGCCATGATGATCTCCGGGCCCTGGGCATGGCCAAACCTGATTCGGCGCGGGATCGAATTCGGGGTGGCACCGGTTCCCGGCGTGAATGGAAAGCCGGGTCGCCCTTTTGTTGGCGTTATGGTTGCCTACGTCAATCGTTCAAGCCCGAACCATGATTTGGTGAAGGAATTTCTGGAGCATTACCTATTGACGGAGGAGGGGCTCACTGCCATGAATCGTGGGAAGCCACTCGGCATTCCTGCCCTGATCTCGTTGTACAACAGGATGGCTAAAGACAATACTCGGTTGCAGCAGCTAAAAACCTGTGTGGATTACGGTGAGGTTATGCCAAACGTCCCTCAAATGAGCCGATTCTTTAGCGCCATGGGAACGGCCCTGAAGATCGCCACGGAAGGACGAGCCTCCGCCCAGGCATCGCTGCGAGACGCCGAGGTTAACATGCGACGCAGGTAATACGAAAGCGCTCAACAGGTCGCAAAACTCGCATTGTCGACTATGAGCTAATTTTTCGCCTATTCCGAACATTCAAAGCAACAAACACTGAAGAATAAATGTGCTCTTGTCCCGGAGGCAGAGCCAGCAGAGTTGCACCGCCGGAAGGGTGGCGTTCATCACCGGCCAGTCACCTATTATGGGAGGGTGGCTGGAGGGTGCCTACGCTCATCCGCTGGCCCGGTGTCATCATGACCATATTGCAGCGTTATCCAGCAACTCGGGGTTTCCCGACGCCACGCCGGAAAACCTGGTGGCCGGTTCCATGGTCTTCACGCCCACGGCGCAGCCCGTGTCCTTAGATGATTAAGAGACTGGAAGCCGACACCGGCGGCCGAGCAGATTCCCTCCAAGCGCCGGCGCACGACAGCCAGGGAGTCTTCGGCCGGAAACAGCAGCACCGGACCAGTGCTCTGGACGGCAAAGCGGCGCAGACAGGGAGCCCCTAAAGCAACACTGACCGCCAGATCCAGAGCCAGGAAGCTTTTGCAGCATTTGGGTTCGCCCCCGAGGATACCCACCGCCTGGTCCGACCAGAGCCCCTCAACCAGCCATTGGCTCGAGAGCAGCCCCGAGTCGATCGACAGCTCACTGGCGCGACCGACAGGCAGTTGGTTCATTAACGTTTGGCGGCCGGTTTAGGATCCAGAGCAAAAACCTCAAAGAAGAGCTTTTCATCAATCTGCTCACGTTCCTGCTCCACAGCAGCCGCCAATAGATCATTGGCCATGTTCATGAGCAGGCGCAGGTTGCCGGCAGCATGCTCAGTACTGTTCCTTCTTCACGGTGTGTGCTTCGACTTCTTCACGTGTCCTGTA
>CAZMNG010000838.1:0-2580 GCA_964567505.1 uncultured Chthoniobacterales bacterium | reverse complement strand
GGGTTATCCGGAAACGGGCTATCTGAACAACAGCTCAACGACCTGGCGTTGCAATTCGTCCGCACCCAGCTGATCACCGTTCCAGGAGCGGCGGTTCCTTATCCGTACGGCGGCAAACAACGGTACGTTTCCGTCGACCTTGACTACCAGAAACTCCAGGCACTTGGCATGACGCCAACCGACGTTGTGAATGCGATCACGAATCAGAACATCATTTTGCCATCCGGGACGATGAAGATCGCGCAATTCGAGTATCAGGTCGGCATGAACGCAAGTCCGGAGACGATCCAGGAACTGAACACGATTCCGATCAAGACCAATCCAAACGGCAGCACGATTTACGTTCGCGACGTCGCGAATGTTCGGAACGGATTCGTGCCGCAAACAAACATTGTTCGTTTTGACGGCGCGCGAGCAACGATGCTCGACGTCCAGAAGACCGGCAGCGCTTCAACCCTCGACATTGTCGACGGAATAAAAAAGATACTGCCGATCGTGAAGCAAACGCTGCCGCCTGGCGCAGAAAATCTTAATCTGACGCTTCTAACTGACCAGTCGATCTTCGTTAGCGCCTCAATTCAGGGCGTCATCCGGGAGGCAATCATTGCGGCGTGCTTGACCGCGCTGATGATCCTCCTGTTTTTGAGCAGCTGGCGCAGCACATTGATTATCTGCGTATCGATTCCACTCTCGATTCTCTGTTCGATCGTGGTTTTGAGTGCACTCGGGGAGACGATCAACATCATGACCCTTGGAGGAATGGCTCTGGCGGTGGGTATTCTGGTCGACGATGCGACTGTCGAAATTGAAAATATCCATCGCAATATGGCCGAGGGCGGGACCATGGAACAATGTATTCTGAATGGCGCCGCGCAAATTGCCGTGCCGGCTTTTGTTTCGACTCTTTGTATTTGTATCGTCTTTGTTCCAATCTTTTTTCTTTCGGGCACAGCGCGGTATCTCTTCGTGCCGCTTGCCGAAGCGGTCGTCTTTGCGATGCTTGCCTCCTACCTGCTGTCTCGAACCGTTGTCCCGACCTTTGCGAAGTATCTGCTCCCTCCGGAGATGGAGCGCCACCGTTCGACGGAACATCCGAAACCGAAAACGATTTTCGGGAGAATCTCGCACCGCTTCGAAGGCGGGTTTAGCCGATTCCGTGAAGGGTACCGCGATCTATTGAGCATCTGCCTGCGGCATCCAAGATCGACCGTGACCGGCGTGATCGGCTTTGCGGCGCTGTCGATGCTGCTTTTCCCATTCCTGGGCCAGGATTTCTTTCCGGCGGTTGATGCCGGGCGATTCGATATGCACGTCCGCATGATACCGGGAACTCGGGTCGAGGAGACTGCGCGGACGGTGGATCAAATCGAAGGGATGCTGCGCCAGATTATTCCGGCGAACCAACTCGAAGGAATCATCGACAATCTCGGAATTCCTTATAGCGGGATTAACCTTTCGTATAACACCTCAGGAACAATCAGTGCCGCCGACGGTGACGTCCTCGTTTCGCTCAACGCGCATCACGATCCGACGAATCACTACGTTCGCGAAATTCGCGCCCGGATGGCAAAACAGTTTCCGGATGTCGAGCTCTGGTTTCCGCCGGCTGACATCGTGGCTCAGATTCTAAATTTTGGATTGCCTGCTCCCATTAACGTTCAGGTTCAAGGGTTGAATAAAACCGCCAATTTCGAATTCGCGAGCCGTCTCGTGACCAGGTTACGCACGATTCCCGGGCTGGTTGACCTGCGAATTCAGGAACCGAATACCGTGCCTCAACTGAATATCAATGTCGACCGAACCAAGGCATCGCTGCTGGGTCTTCAGGAACAGAACGTCGCCAACAGTGTTCTAGGCGCTCTGGCCGGCTCGCAGCAGGTAAATCCGAACTTCTGGGTTGATCCAAAGAATGGCGTGACCTACCAGGTGACAGCCCAGGCTCCGCAATACCAGATGGATTCCCTCGACTCGCTGCGGAACCTTCCGATTCTCGGCGGCTCAGGTGTTACCCCGCAAATCCTTGCGAATGTCGCGGGTATTTCTCGCAGCACGACTTCTCCGGTCGTCGATCACTACAACATCCGGCCCGTAATCAACATCTACGGAAACGTTGATGGTAAAGATCTGGGATACGTATCCGACAGAGTCCAGGAAGTGGTTGACGCGGCGCAAAAGGATTTGCCCAAAGGGAGTCTCCTTCTGGTCCGGGGACAAACCAAAACGATGCAGTCCTCGTTCACCGGATTGTATGTAGGTCTGGCCTTTTCGATCGTTCTGGTGTATCTGCTGGTGGTTGTGAACTTCCAGTCCTGGACTGAGCCGTTCATTATCATCACGGCCTTGCCATGCGCGCTGGCCGGCATCATTTGGATGCTCTTCATCACCGGGACGACGCTAAGTGTTCCGGCGCTGATGGGGACAATCATGTGTATGGGGGTGGCCACCGCTAACAGCGTCCTGGTGATAACATTCGCCAAAGAAAAACTGCACGATTTCAATGATTCGTACCAAGCCGCGCTCCAGGCCGGGTACATCCGTGTCCGGCCCGTGGTGATGACGGCGCTCGCGATGATTATCGGG
>CAZMNG010000837.1:1819-2582 GCA_964567505.1 uncultured Chthoniobacterales bacterium | reverse complement strand
GATCCAGGCGGCCGGCTCGTCACAACCAGAGAGGTCCTTACTCAAGAGGAAGCGATGATTGAAAAGGCATTATCCGGGCAAGGAACGTGTGAGGAGCTCGCTCGCGGAGCACAATGGAAGTATGTGGCGCCGGCTATCTCGGGGAGCGAAGAGCACAGAGCTGTCGTGGAGCATCTGTTAAAGAACACAGATGCGGTGACGGCAATTCATGGGCCTGCCGGATCCGGCAAGACGACCATGATGAGAGAGGCGGTGAATGCCATCGAAACACTTTCTGGAAAATGTGTCCTAGTGTACGCGCCTTCTTCTGCGGCGGTCAAGGTATTGAAAGGCGAAGGATTTACCCACGCGGATACATTCCGTCAGCTTCAGCAAAACGACATTGTGCAGGACGCGGCTCGGCGCCAAGTCATTTGGGTAGATGAAGCGGGATTTTTGAGCGTACAACAAATGCATTGGCTTGTTGATTTTGCGCTCAAAAATGACAGTCGCGTGATTCTATCCGGGGACACGAAGCAGCATCATGCTGTCGAACGAGGCGACGCGCTCAGAATCATGGAACGCGCCGGGGCTGTAACCCAAGCTGCGCTCTCGAAGATTTTTCGGCAACAGGTTCCAGCGCTGCGGGCGGCCATTGAAGATTTGAGCCAAGGCCGAACGCAGAGCGGTTTTGATAAGCTCGATAAGTTCGGCGCGGTGTTGGAGGTCGAAGATAAGAAAGAACGTCTGGCGACGATCGCGACAACGCACATGCGGCCGCCTT
>CAZMNG010000837.1:0-1809 GCA_964567505.1 uncultured Chthoniobacterales bacterium | reverse complement strand
CGCACATGGCGGCTCTCAGAGAGGGCAAATCATCGTTGGTGGTTGCGCCAACCCATGGCGAATGCAAAGCGGTCGCGGCCGCTGTGCGCAAGCTCATGAAAGAGCAGAGGCTGTTATCACGGGAGGACAAAACGCTGACAACGTTGCGGAACCTTAACCTGACAGAGAGCGAGCGTCGTGATCCGATACATTATGAGTCTGGCCAGGTGGTGGAATTCAATAAGATGTGCAAAGGCGGCTTTAAAAGCGGGCAACAATGGGAGGTGTCGCGGTGCGAGAACGGCGAGGTGATAGTGGATCGCGCCGGCGAAGATAGACGCCTTCCATTGGAGAAAGCGAAGAAGTTCAATCTCTACGGGCCTGAACAGATCGCCGTGGCCGTCGGGGATCAGATTAGGGTTACCAAGAATTTTCAGTGCAACGGCCAGAAGTTTCGTAACAACGAGTTACTGACAGTAAGCGGAATAAGGGAGCGCGCTATCACTGTTGAGAAGGGTGAAATTGTCAGTCGGGGTGCGTTACACGTAGACCAGGGGATTGCTGTCACGTCCCACGCATCTCAAGGCAAAACGGTAGACCAGGTAATCGTCAGCGTTCCTGTGGAGGCGTTCAGCCAAACAAACGAAGCGCAATTTTACGTCTCAATGAGTCGCGCTCGGAAGGCGATGCATCTCGTAACCGATAGTAAAGCGGCGCTACGTGAAGCGGTCTGCCGGCCGAGCAAGCGCCTATCGCCTTGGGAGCTTATCCACGAAGCCAACCAGGAGAGAGCGTTGCAGTCTTCGATGGAAATGCAACGAGCTGCGGCCGTTGGGAGAAACAGCGAAAAAGAAATCAGATATGAACGATAGGTACGGTGAAACGCACTGTTGGGAGGAGCGAAGCGAGGCGGTGAGCTCCTTCATCTTGGATAGCGGCGAGGTGTTTGGCTGCCCGTTCTTTCACTTGGTTCGGGCTCAATACTCGCCTGGCGGGCAGCTACTACTGCTCGAGTGGTCGTCCGGCGTTGTTGCAATCACCGGGCCGAAAACATTGGAGTTTTACAAAGAGTTTGCGAGGCAGCATGCGACGTGGATCAAGGCCGACGGCAAGGATATCCAATCGGTGACGTTGATTCGGCCGACTACCGCTGTGCCTCCGTTGAACCGTAAAAGCAACCGCGGAGTATGATCGCCCCTCAAAAATCTGTTAGACACGTGCTCCTTCAATTGGGAGGACAAAACGTCAAAACTTACGCAGAGCCGCGGAAGCTTCTTGAAAAGGAGCTGCCGGAATGGCTGCGAACGCTAATACAAAGAGCCATGCGACAAGCGCAGACACGCCGGGCGAGACTAGCGCAATGATAGTCGAAAATGACGATGCGAGCTTGTAGTTCATCGATTGCAATCTATGAATTTCTCGCGGTAATTAAGGACTCGATCCAGGCCCGTAAAATCTTTTGAATCAGCGCCCGAGCTTGCTGGATAGACATTTTCGCAGTCATCGGTTGCGATTTTCCTAGACCGTGACGAGCGGCGGTTCCAATTGCGTGATAACTGTTCGCGGTTCCTGTGAAATCGCTTACCTCGCGTGCCGTAGCCCATTTTGTAGGAATTTTGCCTACTACTGACTGGATAGTATCGAGGACGCTGTATAGTCCGGCCCAAGAATCACCAACCGTTCGATAGGTTTCGAGTGCTACACTCAAGGATTCGTTGTTAGATGATAAGCGAAACGCATGCTCGGCGAACGTAGTTTGTCTGGGTTGCGTCATACCATCGCGTACTAGCTGCACGGTTGCACGCCCTCTGAAACTTATTTAGCAGGTTC
>CAZMNG010000836.1:0-2582 GCA_964567505.1 uncultured Chthoniobacterales bacterium | reverse complement strand
GACGACGAGTCGAACCTGTTGGCGTAGCTGATCGATCCGGTTGCTGTAGAGGTCCGTTACGCGCGTGTGCGTGTGCACGACGGCCTGGATCGTGCTGAGGTGATACTCTCGTGGATGCTCTTCGTAATCGACGAAGATCGCCGGGAGCTTCGGTTCGCCGCTATCGACGGTTAAGACCTCGACGGTTTGCTCGACACCGTCCTGACTTTTCCAAACGCGGTTAACGCGATAGACGCCTCCGTCGACGTCCACCCAGGGCAATAACTTATGGACCCAGCGGGGGGTGATGGCGCGAAACTGCGGAACGGTTACAGTGGCTGTCGCCAAATTGCGAGCGGCGCTTGCGCTTAAGCTCATTGTGATGGATCACTTTCACTCATGTTATTGTCAGTATCTGATTTTCTGAATCACTTTTTGGGGACCGCCAAAGTACACACTGGCACGGGAGTCCTATCCACAATCTTATAACCTCGGACCGAATTCATCAAATCATCCAGTCCGCCACTACCCCTCCAGGACGGTTGTCCTTGCTTCGGATTTGAAGCTTTCCTTCGTCGTAATAGACAACGGAGCGCGGGGGCACGCTGTGCGTGAGAAAAACATTCGCCCCAATGGTGCTTCCGGCGCCGACGACGGTATCTCCACCCATGATCGAACTCCCGGAGTAAACAGTAACATTATCTTCGATCGTCGGGTGCCGCTTTCGCCCGTGCAGCGCCTGGCCCGCGGAAAGAGACCGCGCGATCAGAGCGACGCCCTGGTAAAGTTTCACGTGCGAACCGATCCTCGAGGTTTCGCCGATCACGACACCGGTCCCGTGGTCGATGAAAAAATGGGAACCGATTTCCGTACCCGGACTGATGTCAATCCCGGTCCGACTGTGCGCCCATTCTGTCATGATGCGTGGAACAAGCGGCAAGCTTTCCCGATAAATAAGGTGCGCGACTCGCTGGATTGCCACCGCTTCGAGAAATGGGTAAGCAACAATGACTTCGTCCTGCCCTGCCGCCGCCGGATCGCCGCGAAAAGCGGCGTCAATATCAGTCTCAAGCACCTCGCGAACTTCGGGCAACTTCTTCAAGGACCGCAGTACGGCCTGTTCAATTTCGGCCGCAGAACTGTGATTGTCTGTGATTTGAAACGCCTTCCACAACTCAATTGTGAGCCTCGTCACGACTCCTCTGACCCTATGGCCGGTGACCATTCTCAAGTGGGGCGAGAAAATGGGTTCCTCGCCGTACACGCCAGGGAAGAGCAGTTCCAGAATGCTTTCGCAAACAAACCCTACGACCTCTTTTGATGGCAGGATCGAACCGTCAGTGTTACCGATTTTTCCTTCCAATCGGTACGATTCAAAGATTGCATCCGCGATTTCGCTGACGTTTTCTGCCGATCGATCCATTTGCAGTGATTCTAATCCAGATTAAACAGCTAGACATTGCATTCGCCTGTTGAACAAGCGAATTCTTTTTGGACCGCGCCGTCGATCTACCGGCTTAGACAACGCGAGCTGGAAAGAATTGTTGTGGCACCGTCGGGCGATAGCAGTGTCAAGCCGCCCCAGACCAGAAGCGCGGCTCCAACCAGCGGAACAAGCGGTCGGCCCCAGGTCGATGTCTTCTCGATCGCCATGACCGCGGTCAGTATCAGCATGCCAGTCAAATGCGCGACGCCGACGGAAAACATGACCAGCATCAGAGCCCAGCAGCAACCCAGGCAATAGAGTCCGTGGCGGACACCGAGATTCCATGCCGCTCTGGCTCCGCGGCGATAGTACTGCGTGAGAAATCCAAATGGGTGACGGCAGACTCGCAGGCACTGTTCCTTGAGACCGCTGAATTGGAAAGCGCCTGCAAGAAGCAGCGTAATCCCGGCAAACGAGGAAGAATGCTGGATCAGCCAAGGCTCGGAATCGACGATGCGATGCAACCAGAAATCGCCGATGAAAGTGATCAAGGCGAAAAGAGACCAGACCGTTAGATAGGCGGCGACGAACAGAAGCACCAGCGCCTGCGAATGCCGCACGTTCTGTTCGCGCATCACTTTGGCAAACAATTGAATGAGCGGGAGACTGGCCGGCAACATCATCGCGACCGTCATGATCAGCCATGCCGCAATAAAGGTCACGAGGCTCAATCCGACGGCCCAGGAGGGACGTCCGGTTAACGGATCGAATTCAAGGCAGCGTCCGTCGCCGGTGACGGAAGCGAGAAAAACAACACCCGCGCACACCCACAACGTCCTTGCCCAACACGGCATCCGCTCGAGAGAATGGTCATTCCCGCTCCCTTCAATCCTTATGTCGCCTTCAAATGCCTCGTGTCCCATGGCGCCCTCCTTTCTCTTGGCTACTTTGGGGATCTTCTACTCTGTGCTGCATAAGTACATTTAATTTGTAACAATAAATTTTCCCAATATCAAAATACTAGTCTTTTCAGAAAACCTGGGGCATTCCCAATTAATCTCAATTTATTTCAAAAAAATTGAAAAAATAAGTGACTGCACAGTCTATTAAGTAAATAATATTAATATTAATAATATGTCGGATTAATAAACAGGTCAATCAACGGGTCTACTTTCAA
>CAZMNG010000835.1:2231-2598 GCA_964567505.1 uncultured Chthoniobacterales bacterium | reverse complement strand
ACTTGCCTTTGGCTGTCAGTGCGCATGCATAAATCGCGAACCCCGGCCGAAGCGCCAGCATATCGTTCGTAAGCTGGCCGTTTAGAAAACGTTTACAATCTGTCCCGGTCGCTTTGTATTTTGCTCGATCGCAGAGGTCAATGAGCATGGCGGGAAGAAGTGATTGTATGGAAGTTTAGACGTTTGCGAGTGTTCAACGGTTTTTGTGCGAAAGGCATTTAGGATGCGAAACGCAAGGAGCGCAAGTGAGAATCCGTATCAGAAAATGCAAAACGCAACGATTTTGCTCGACGCGTTGCGGGACCGGTTGCAATTGCCGGGAACGAAGAAGGGTTGCGACCAAGGCCAGTGCGGCGCCTGCACGGTA
>CAZMNG010000835.1:0-2221 GCA_964567505.1 uncultured Chthoniobacterales bacterium | reverse complement strand
CGTATTCGAGATCTGGCCACTCCGTGCAACAAACGGGAACCAGGAACTGGTTATTCGGCTCTGAACGGGGAAAACCGAGGTCATGCGATTTTTGGGACAAGCGAATCCTGTGTGGCGACGCATCCGAGCGATCTGGCGGTGGCCCTCGTCGCGCTCGACGCAGAGGTCCGCCTTCAGAGCAAATCTGGCGAACGCAGTCTATAATGCGACCGGTAAACGGGTTCAAGACTTCCCGATTCATCCAGAAAAACTGTTGGATTTAAGGGAGCCAGCGATTAGCATGGAATGACTTTTTGGGTCGAGCATGGCTTGGATAGAACTCAGGCAGATTATTGAGGAGTATCGCGGCTCAGACGGGCCGTTCGCCCTTGCAACGATCGTCAAATCCTCCGGGTCAACCTATCGGAACGCCGGAGCGCGAATGCTGATTGCCCCGGATAAACAGTCCTTTGGCCGGCTGAGTGCCGGGTGCATTGAAGAAGAGGTCGCGGACCGCGCGCAACAGGTGATTCGAACCGGGAAGCCGTTTGTCTGGACCGTTGACCTGCGTTCGAGATTTGCGTGCGACGGATCGATTCAAGTGTTCGTCGAACGTTTGTGGAAACCAAACCCGTTCCTGGAGGCGCTGATCCGAATGATCGGCGATCGGGAACCGTTTCTGGTCGCGACCAATTACCGTCTAACCGATTCTGAGCCTGGTACCGGGCTAACGGACAAGCGGGAAAGCGAGCATGATGAAGAGTTTATTGAAGAAATGCGACCGCCGGTCCGGTTGATCGTGTTCGGCGATTACGCCGATGCCGAAGCGGTTTTGCATCTATCAAAGTTTCTTGGCTGGCAGGTCGAACTGGCCCTCGATGCGGATACGCTTCCAGTTGGGGACCCGCTCACGGCTTGCGTGGTAATGACTCACCATTTTGGCCGGGATATCGTGGCTTTGAGAAAAGTCTTCCAGGGGAGCTTTGGCTATATTGGGCTTCTTGGACCGCGGCAGAGGAAAAACTTGCTTCTGAACGAGCTGATGAACGAAGGAATTGCGCTGAAGAACATATCTGCTTTACACAGTCCTGCGGGATTGGATATCGGTTCAGAGTCACCGGAAGAAATCGCGTTAGCTGTCGTTGCCGAAATACAGGCGACGTTGACACGGCGCAAAGGGGGCCGTTTGCGCGAACGGGACGAACCGATCCACAAGGTCAGGAAACCTGAAATTTGCAACGAACTGCGATAGTTATTCTCGCGGCAGGGGGATCGCGTCGGCTTGGGCAACCGAAGCAGTTGCTGTACATCATGGGGGAGCCCTTGCTTCGGCGCATCGTCCGGATTGCGGCGGACACAAATCCGGATCATCTGATCGTCGTGCTCGGGAGTAGCGCTTATGATTGCGTCCCGGTAATCAAGAATTGTGGCGCCGATATTGTGGTAAATCCGTTTTGGGAGACCGGCCTCGCCGGGTCGATCCGGCTCGGAGTGGAAAGGGCCGAAGAAGAGGGTGCAGACTCGATTTTGTTGCTGTTGGCGGACCAACCTTGGTTGAACGCTGAGGTTATCGGGAAATTTTTCGATCGCTTGAATGGCGAGCCCGACTTGATTATCGCTGCTCGATACGAAGGGATTCTCGGTGCGCCGATGATGTTTGGTTCGAACTGGTTCTCGAGATTGAAAACTCTCGAGGGTGATCAAGGTGCACGGAACATTGTGGCGAAAGAGGGAAATCGCGTCCAAGTCGTCGAATGGTCTGATGGAGCGGTGGACGTCGATACGCCGGAAGACCTGGCCGGTCTGATGCGCGGTGTGCAATCAACGCGACATGCTTCAAATGCCAGCCGGAAGAGTGAATTCCGCGATTAGGGGCAAGTGATCTGATACCCCCATCATTTCCTGCTGTGGCACCTGATAGCCGTGGTTTGTTACCGTCGCAGACGCGAAAAAGTAGTCGAGTGTGCGCACCGGAATTCGGATTGTGCCCGATTTTCGCGTGTAGGTGAAGCACCGGCGCATTTGGTCGCCAGTCGCGTCCGGAATCGGTGGAAAACCACGATATCGCTCATAGAGAGGACCGAGTTCGGACGGCTCCCGGTGAATTCCTCGATCTTCTGGGCTCAATCGTGCCGACTGGCCGGGCGGAAGCAAGTTGAAATCGCCGCCGATAATCCAGGGCTGATTCTGCCGGCTGAGGCGGTTTAACCGGGCGAGGACGGCTTGGATTTGCCGTTCCTTG
>CAZMNG010000834.1:0-2598 GCA_964567505.1 uncultured Chthoniobacterales bacterium | reverse complement strand
TCTTCTTGTGCGCCCGGGACCGTGCCGGCGACCGCGCAATCCTATGTAAGTAATGGCTACCGTTTGCTCGGGGAATCGGATTTTCAAAACCTCACGGCCGAACCTATGCGCGCGCAAGCTTTGGCATACGCCCAGCAAATCGGCGCAACTTTGGTGCTTTACTCTTTGCAACCGCTTGGTCAGGAAATTCATCCCGTCACCAAGACGGTGTTGGAATCGGAGGGCCACAACGTGACGACTACGACGGTACAACAAACCTCCACGCCATCGCCATATAGCGTGAACACCGATGTAACCAGCCCCGATTTTCTGAAGCCCGCTGATAATTCTGGTTCCTCAGACAATACGACCAAAACGACCACAACAACAACCTACGTACCGCCCAAGTATCGCACCCAGGTCGTGCCAGAAATACGCACTCGCACACAGCACTCGATCGCTTTTCTTGCTAAGTAAGTAAGTACGGTTTCACGGCGTCTGCCGGTTAACCGCAACGACGGTCACCTATTGGGCGAGAATTCCTCGACGCTACGGTAGCCTCGAATGATCTCTACTGGTAACCCTCCGCCTTGTCCTGTTCTTGCTGTATCTGGCGATCTATATTTTCCTGGTCCGCTTTTACTTGGTTTGCCGGATCCTGTTCGTGCTTCGCCTTTTCCTCCGCTTCTTTCGCCATCTGGTTTTCCAGCGCTTCGCCTTCTTCTAACGTTTGGGCGCGAGGTGTGCTATTGACGGCTGCGTTTGGCTGATTCGATTGGATAGAGCCGCCCGTCGAAGAAGATGGCCCCATCATCGCCGGATTGCAGGCGGAGAGCAATGCACTGAGGAAGATCAACAGCGGGAACGAAAGTAGGTTTTTCATCTCGTGGTGATTCGGACCGAAAACCGCACCGATTCCCATATGCAACATGAAAAGCCGTGGCTGGAAAAGGATTTTCGCGAAGAGTAATACATGAATATCCGCTCCCTCCCGCCACCACGATCGGATCGAGCACGCGCGCAGTCCGGTCATTCCATACGAGCGACTGCGTCGACAGCGATGCCCATTGCTGGGCACCTCCCGCACAGATCCCGGTCGCCAATCGCCGCACCACTGTCAGTTCGACGTAAACGGAACTTATAGAGGCAAGTTCTCGTTGAAATTGCCGGGTAAGCCACATTAGGCAGTCCGCTTCCGGGGGGTCGGCTGATGGGTGACATCACGGGTGTTTTCACCCCTTTTGCGGTGTCAGAGGCTACGAGTGTTTAGCTGCCTGGTGCTCCAAGGCTGCGTGCGCTCT
Organism: uncultured Chthoniobacterales bacterium; assembly: GCA_964567505.1. GTDB lineage: Bacteria > Verrucomicrobiota > Verrucomicrobiia > Chthoniobacterales > JAFAMB01 > JAFAMB01. The sequence goes on along the minus strand of CAZMNG010000834.1, from coordinate 1,318 downwards.
GGTCCTTTTTATCTTCGAGCCAAGCGACGTCTTCCGTGGAATCGGCGAAGCGCTTCAAACCGGCTTCGAGAATGGCGGAGTCAGGGACCTTAATTAGAGGCGTGTACCTGGGATGATGCGACTCCTTGTAGGGGTTGTTGCGAGCCGCATTGTAACAGCAGATCATGGACCAGCGGGGCTTATCGGAACTGTTTTCAGCCGAGGCATGGAGAAGATTGCTGTGGAAGAAGAGCACATCTCCGGGATCCATCTCGACGTAGACAAGCGGGAAGCGCTCGAGGATAGCCGCGACGCGTTCCTTGTCGGCGCCGGCCTGATCTCCCGTAAGTACGTGGTCGACTCTTCCGAGCAGATGAGAACCCTCGATGACTTGAAGGCAGCCGTTTTCGCGAGTAGCTGGATCGACTGCGATCGATGCGCTGCAGAGATCGGGTGAAAGGACACCATTCTGATACCAGTAACCGTAGTCCTGATGCCAGGCCCAAGCGCCACCGGTCTTAGCATCTTTCATGATCATCTTCGAATGGTAATGATAGGCTTCGCCGTCAAGAATCCGTTCGGCGGAGCTGACGATGGATTCGCAGCGCGCGAACATGCCGTAGATAGTGTCACCCGGGTGGTTCCAAAGGGAAAGGCGGACAATATTGCCGCGGCCGTCGTCCCGTCCGAAGGCGTGGTCGTCAAGGGTCTTATCCTGCTTCGCGGAACGCCGAAGCAAGTCGATTTCCTGCGAATTGAACATGCGGCGGACGAGTGTGTAGCCTTTTTGCCGGTATTCAGTCAGTCGATCTGGAGTGATGGGGCCGCTGGCCATAAATAGAAGTTCCTATTTCGGAGTTTCTCACCGTGTGCAGGCGCGCACAAGGACGGCGTCGCCTGGAAAGACAGGCAGAAATATCGAGCCGGCATCATACCGACGACATTGAGAAGCCAGGAGCAGGTCATTCTTACTTCGTCGCGCTCCTACCACCACGGAGGGAGGATCGAGCAATAACGATTCAGGTCAAAGTTATCCAGCCGAGGTTCCTCACCGAGCCCCCGAGTTAGCAATTGCCAGGTCGAGTCCAGGTTGAACGTCTTGAACAGGATCGTCCGGAAAAATTGCTCCTCAAAACATTCGAGACTGGCACCGGAATTAGCTATTCGGATGCAGGCCTGAATGCGACCGCAGCCGCGAACGTTAGGATTGCGTCGGAGAGTTCGCGAGTCATTGCGCGACCTCCTCTTGAAGCTCTCGCATGATCTGGCCTAGAACGTTAAGCAATGCACCTCGCATCGTTGGTGCCGTGAGGGTAAGGGGTTTTCAGGGGGAAGGGAA
>CAZMNG010000833.1:0-2616 GCA_964567505.1 uncultured Chthoniobacterales bacterium | reverse complement strand
ATCGAGAGGTCGTTCAAATCTGGCCTGAGTATGGAGAGAACGGCAAGAGCGCTACGACGCTTCTTCATATTCTTACACATCAGGCCGGCCAGCCGGCACTGCGGGATTCTTCAGAGTCCATTCTTGATCACGACGCGGTGACCGATCAATTGGCGCGGCAGACACCGTTCTGGAGACCGGGTGATGGGCACGGGTACCATGCACGGACGTACGGGTTCCTTTTGGACGAACTGGTCCGGCGAATCACAGGAGGCACCCCTTTGGCAACCTATTTCCGGACGATCTTCGGAGAACCTCTCGATTTGAATCTCTGGATAGGGGTTCCAGAATCAATCGTGAATGTTGTCGCTCCGATCTTTGCGCCGCGTCGGCCTGGAGTACCAGACTCGGAGCAATCATTTTATGAAGCTCTTTCGGATCCTGGCTCGCTGACTCGCAAGGCGTTCTCGACTCCGTCCGGACTATATTCACCGTCGCAGATGAACGATCCGAAAATCCGTCGGCATCCGCTGCCTTCCCTGGGTGGGATCGGCACCGCCGAGGCGCTGGCGCGATTTTACGAAACGCTCTACACCGACGAAATCTTTCCGGCAGAAACGATCGACCAGATTTCTGAAACCGTCTGTTCCGGGAAGGATCAAGTCCTTCGGCTCCAAACGGCATTTGCCGTCGGGTTCATGAAAGACCCGCTCAATGGGACCACCAAGATTCGATCGATCTTCGGTCCGGAATCGAACGCATTCGGACAGCCCGGGTCAGGCGGCAGTCTTGGGTTTTGCGACCCGAAGAATGGGATCGCGTTTGCGTACGTCATGAACCAGATGGAGCCAGGGGTCTTTCCAAACGCCAAGTCGCTTAGGCTAGTGAAGAATCTCTATGAATTGGTCGGAGTAATCGGATGAGCCTGACGCCGACCGAACCGATCCTCATTCTCTCGGACCTGCATCTTGGCCACCGAGCCTCTCTGATCAAAAACCCCGAGCAGCTTGCCACGCTACTGCGGGGACCAGGGTCCGTCATATTCAACGGCGACACCGCAGAGATGCGTACGCCAGAAGATCGGCAGGTCGGTCGGAAGCTTGCGGCAGACCTCGCGCGAGTCTGTCACCACGCGGGACGAAAGCCTTTCTTCGTCAACGGGAATCATGACCCGACTGTCTCCGGCACAAATCACCTTGATCTGGTGGGTGGATCGGTGCTGGTAACACACGGCGACATTCTCTTTCTTGGCGTCGCTCCATGGAGTCGGGATGCGCATCACTACCTGAAAAAACATCGGCAGATCCTCGATGGTTTAGGCCCCGACGCTTACAGCGATTTCGAAAAGCGGCTTCTGGCGACGAAACGGACATCGATTGAACTGCAAATGATCGAGCGCCCGCTGACGCGGGGTCGTTTGCCTGCGTTACGTCACGTCGTGCGACAGTTCTGGCCTCCCTGGCGCCCTCTGATGATTGCCAAGGCCTGGTATGAATTGCCGCGTCTGGCAGTCGACCTGGTGCAAGCCTTCCGGCCGGACGCCACATTTACGATCGTCGGACACACTCATTACCCGGGGGTGTGGCGTGTGGGGCGACGCGTAATCATCAATACAGGCGGCTTCGTCCCCTTTTTCGGAGCTTTGGCGGTAATGATCGAATCGGGCCGTTTGGAGGTTCGGGACGTCAAGCTCCGCAACGGTCAATTCGCGCTTGGAACGCTACGAAAAAAGTTCGTTGTCGAGCCGGCGTCAAGCTCGGCTGACGTGTGAAATAACGAAACGCACTTATTTTTCACCATCCGATCGCTGCTGAGAAAGTTCCCGCAATTCTTCGTACAGCGCACACATCTGAATGAAGTTCTCCAGGTCAAGATTCGGAGATCCATCCGAAAACGCTCCACCGCCAATTGCGACAATTTGTGACTCCATCGTCTGCACCACTCACAAATCTGTAATGTTTGTGAGCGGTGCAAGCTAGATCAAGAGTTGGATAAGCCATCCGAATCCTTCCGGAACTCTGATCTTCTGCTCGCCCAACTTATTGCTAATCAACCTGGTCAGCCATTCTCTGGAAGTCTCTACGTGCCTTCCGCCGATCGAGACGAACATTTGGCCGTTGTCGTTTCGCGCAACCGAATATTCGTGAACCGATATTTCAATAGGGCTCGATTCACCCTTTAGTTGAACGGTTGCGAAGAGCGTGCGGGCCGCGCTGTTTAACCTCAATTCGAGAACCTCGCCATACGGCTTGATGATTTGATTCACCTTCTCCTTTGCTCGCGAACCGACGAACGCATCTTTACTTTCGTTGAAAGTGCCTGGCATCGGTAGCCGTTGCAGAAAGGAAGTGAAATCCATTCCGCACAAGTATCGCAACGGAGGGTTGCGATCCAGACGTTAGCGCGAAAATTTGTTAAAATTCGAGGAGGGACAGGTCAAATACCGGAGGATTCGCGTGCTTTTCAATACACGTCCGTATTTCGTTGTGTACTCTGTGCCTCACGCCCATGAGATTCCCGCGCGTCAAGGCCGAGAGTCAGAACTTTTTACCAGCGCGCTTCCAGGGTGGTCGATCGTCGATTCATTTTCCAGACTGCTAGTCACGGCTCAGCTGAGACCGAACGATTTGTTGACCA
>CAZMNG010000832.1:0-2619 GCA_964567505.1 uncultured Chthoniobacterales bacterium | reverse complement strand
GCCGGTTACACGGACACTCTCGTATCTGGGCATCGTAATAGCGGCTAAAGATCGAGCGTTGGCTGAGTCGATGATCCGCGAGCTTAACATTCAAGCGCGTGATCCGGAACAAATGACCGGTTCGTTGAGCGGCGGTAATCAACAAAAAGTTGTGGTAGCCAAGTGTCTGGTCACGAAACCGAGAGTGCTTCTGTTGGACGAGCCTACTCGTGGAATCGATGTTGGTGCGAAGGCGGAGCTTTATGGGTTGATCCGCGAACTTGCGGATAAGGGGCTCGCCATTGTTCTGGCATCTTCGGAACTTCCTGAGCTGATGCAACTCAGTGACCGAATTCTCGTCCTGCGGGAAGGTCGGCCAACCGCGCTGCTCGAGCGATCGGAGTATTCTCCCGAGACGATCCTTGAATATGCTTCTCCGGGTGGAGCGATACGGCCCGAATTCGTGAAAGCGGAGGTGGGAGTTTGAACCAGTGGCTAAAGACGGTGGCCGGATTCCTCCTGAAAACAAAGTTGTTTTGGGGGTTGGCAGTACTCTATGGCATGGGAATCATCCTATCCCCGGTCAACCGCAAAGGTGCAAACATCTTCCTCGAGCCCGGGAATCAGGCAGACGTTCTTCGGCAGGTTTCGAATAACGGAATTATCGCCGTCGGAATGACATTGGTGATTCTGACTGGAGGAATCGACCTCTCAGTTGGTTCGATGATGTCCCTCGGCTGCATGCTTTGTGCGATGCTCTTGACCTTACAAGGTTGGACAGCCGCGTCGATCGCCGGAATCCCGACATTGGCAGCGGTCACCGTTTTCCTTGGCAGTTATTTGGTGCCGCTGATCGCTCTGGGGCTGCCGGGCGCGTCGGCGAAACGTGTCCGACCGGCGGGCTGGAGTATCCGGCTCCGGGGCGCGCTGCTGGGCCTGGCAGCCGCGGGACTACTGGTTTGGTGGACTACCAGCCAGCTTCAAACCAAATTCGGAGTTTTGGGCGTCCTGGTGACCGTGCCGGCCGTCGGTCTGGCGATCGGCGCGTTAACGGGCCTGATTATTTCCAAAGGCAAGTTGCAGCCGTTCATTGTGACCCTGGCGATGATGGTAGCCGTCGTCGGATTAGCACGCTTGCTGGGCGGTGAAACCGCTGCCGTCTACCCCGTTTACACCGGTTCAAACGCAACAGATAATTTCGACTTTCTCCGGGCAATCCTGCTGCAAGTTGTGCCTGTACCGGGAATCTTCTTTCTCGTGGCCGTGCTGACGTTCGGGCTTATCCTGAAATACAGCGCTTTCGGTCGATACATCTATGCAATCGGCGGCAACGAACAGGCTGCACGCCTGGCCGGAATCCATGTTGATCAGATCAAAATAGCAGTTTACGCGATCTCCGGGCTGTTGGCCTCATTAGCCGGCGTGCTCTACACTTCACAATATCGACAGGGAAAACCCGACGCGGGTGCAGGAGGTGAACTTGATGCGATTGCGGCGGTCGTCATTGGAGGCACAAATTTGATGGGAGGTAAGGGCACGATGACCGGTACTTTCGTCGGAGTGCTCATATTCGGTTTTCTCACCAATATCCTGTTGCTCAAAAATATTAACAGCAACATCCAGTTTGTCCTGAAAGGCGGAATTATTCTTGCCGCAGTACTGCTTCAGGAAGGACAGGTTGGCCTTTGGTGGAAACGACTGCGTGCCCGGACAAAGAGACTCAGCACGATTCAGCCACGGAACGATAAGATTCACTCCGTGCAGAATCTTACATGAACCAATTGCGTGAAAGCCCCGGAGCAACTGTTTAACCGACCAGCTTCTGTCCGTGAAGCGGTGCAGATCGTGAACCAGAGTGTAGCGCAGATTTCTGAGTTCCCAACGATTGGGGACTCAGATCAGAGAACAAGAAAGTCCATACCCCCATGAAACGCAGATCGTTTATTAAGGTAAGTATAGCTGCCGCGGCAGCGTCGACGGTGTTTAAACCGTTCCAAATTAGAGCCCAGGGCAAGAAATATGTCTTCGGGTTTTCACAAGCGACCATAGTCGAGCCCTGGCGTGTCCAGTTTAACAAGGACATGAAAAAGGAAGCGGATAAGCATCCGGAGGTAGAGCTGATCATAACCGATGGACAGGATAAGACGGAAAAGCAGGTAGCCGACGTCGAAAGTTTGATTCAACAAGCGGTCGATGTCCTCCTGATCAGTCCGAAGGAGTCAGCCGGCTTAACGGGAGTAGTGCTCAAAGCAATTGACGCCAAGATTCCGGTGATCGTGCTCGATCGGAATGTCAATACCGACAAGTATACCCAATTCATCGGTGGCGATAACGTCGTGATCGGGGAAGCCGCCGGTGACTATGCGGTCAAACTGTTGGGCGGACCGGGTGCTGCGAAAGGAAATATTGTCGAGCTGTGGGGTGGAATGGGTACCGCGCCGGCACAGGATCGCCATAAGGGTTTCAATGAAAAAGTGAGCCAGGAAGCTGGCATAAAGTCGCTGTTGCAGCCCATCGACTGCGATTGGAAGCAGGCCAAAGGCTATGACACCATGACGACCGCGCTGAAGCAATTCGACAAGATTGATCTTGTCTACGGGCATAACGACCCAATTGCGTACGGAGCGTATCTTGCCGCGA
>CAZMNG010000831.1:0-2621 GCA_964567505.1 uncultured Chthoniobacterales bacterium | reverse complement strand
CCGGGATTAACACTCTGGATGACCTCGCAACTGCCCTTAACGACGGCCTCACACAGGCAGGCGAGCAAAAGGGAACGACCGATGTCCTGCTGCGCAGCGGTCGCGCCAAAGTCGTTCTTAATACAGCCGGCGAGTTTGTCACTTTCACTCACATTCGTCGATGAGACTTCGGCGGATTAGGGCGTTGGACTCGTGGCCGCCGGGGTCTGCTGCGCTCCAGTCAACGTGATGACCGGCAGCCGGCCGTCCGTTTTCCACGGGTCGCCATCCCCATTCCGGCCTTCCGGAGGATCCTGAAATCCATCCTGCCAGTCGATGCCGGAAATCCGATTAACGCGTTGAAGATCGACGATCAGACCATCCCGCTCGGCGTCAATATCCGGCGCGATATGATGCGTTATTCGTCCCGTTGTGTGACTGAACCCAACGCTCCGGTCAAAAGTAATCGCTCCGAGCCAGTAAGGCTTGCCTGAGGCACTCGGCGTGGCCACCTGCCAAAATCGCACATGATGACGCTGGCGCGCGTCGTTGCCCACGGGCCTTTCAAAGGCAAGATCCTTCCGGCGATTAAAGAGAAAGAGATTGCTGACCGGCGCATCTTCATAAGGACGGTGAAAAATCGTGCTCTCCGCTATCCGCAAACTGCTCCTCAGAGTGATGGGATCCGCCGGAGACCATCCGGCCGCCAGCAATGCTCCAACCAGATCTGTTTCGCTCCCGATAAACGCAAGATTCAGCGGATCCCCAGGATTGCCGGAGCCGGTCCTGGTGAACCGCGGCCCATTCGTCACCACCGGATGGCCTGACCAGTGAAATTTCCACCATTCAGGCACCAGGAGATAAGCCGCCAACAGCCAGATCGCCAAGAGCCCAAGAAACCCCAGAACGAGCTTGAAAGCCAAGCCTTCCAGTATGCGCGTTAACGAACCCACAGTGGGTAACCAAGTGCCTAAAAACATCCCGAGTTGCAAATGAAAGGCACAAGGATTTTGACCTTGTCACCTGTCAGTCATCCGACGGGATAGCGTTGGTGTTCTGTCCGTCGGATCACACTGGGGTGTGGACTGGGCAGGTAGTCAAAGGCGTGCTTGGGACACGCACGCAGACGATTTTCGAAAAGATAGCTAAAGACAAGCGCCTGATTTAGGTGAACTTTAGCCAGCTATGGAAGTCCTTCAGACCCTATCCCTTGCTCTGGGGCTCGCGGCACTTTCCGGGTACAGTTTGTATCTGACCGTCTTTGCCTCCGGGCTTGCCATCCATTGTGGATGGATTCATTTGGCACCGCAGTACGACTCGCTCGCTGTCCTCGGCGATCCGGCGGTTCTCGTCGTTTCAGGGCTGCTGTTCGCGATCGAGTTTTTCGCGGACAAGATCCCCTGGGTCGATTCAATTTCGGATGCTGTGCACACGTTCATCCGGCCGATCGGTGGCGCTTTTCTGGCCACCCGGGCGCTCGGGCACACCGAACCTGTGTTTGAAGTGATCGTGGCCCTGCTGGGTGGCGCGATGAGCTTTGCGTCACACAGCTTAAAGGCCGGCACCCGCCTGGTGGTCAACAGTTCTCCAGAGCCGTTTTCAAACATTGCCGTCAGCACCGCAGAGAATGTGATGGTCGTTGGCGGTGTCGCTCTGATCTGGCAGCATCCAATCGCAGTCTTCTCATTTCTTTCGCTGGTTTTCGCTGTCACCATCTACTTCCTTCCACGGCTCTGGAGATCGATCTCGACAAATCTTTGGTTCATTTCCAGAAAGCTGAATCAACTCCCTCTCGTCGATGATCCAGAGAAACTCCCGGCACATCTGCCGTCGGCATACGATGCTTCGTTCCGGCGGCTGACCGGCGCTTCCGCAACGGTCGATTGGGCTGTGCCCTGTGTTACAGGGAAAGGCAAGTTTATGGAGCCAAACAGGTTTGGATTCCTGGTCGCAACGACCGAAGAGCCCGCCAAGGTCTACTTCGCCACCAAGGGAAGTCTGTTCGGCGGTGCGTCCAAAATGGTGGAGATCGACCAGTTCACGGCGTCGCTCGAACGCCGATTGCTCTGCGAGGAGTTGCACCTGCACACTCTCGCAAAAAATCGTCATTTCAGTTTCAAGTTCGATCGGAGCCGGGCCGCGCTCGCGACGAAAGTTGCCGCAGCACTCCAAGCCCGTTGCGAACAAGTCCGGCGACTCGCTTTGACTTAGGTGACGTTGTGATCCGCGCCAGAGGCGCGGATCACTTCTGGATCGGTTTTTATTAAACCGCAGTTCCGAGACTGTAACAGCCAAATCTTTCCGCGTGGTTACGCCAAGCCATTGTCTTTGAGGATTTGTTCGCAATTCGTCTGATCGACGGCCATCGTCGGAAGCGTAATCTTCTTTTCGACCGGCTCGCCTTTGACGATTTTCAACGCTTGCCGGACCCCTTCCGCTCCTGGCGTCGCGTATAAGAAGGTCGCAGTCAACTGCCCTTTGCAGACCCAGGTGACACCTTCGTCCGGCAAAGCATCGATCGACGCGTCGAGAATCGCGGCGATCTCTTCACGATCCGGCATCGGCCATTCAATGACGGTGGCGTGCCCAGCGAGCTCCGCCGGCACGTCGGCCGATGGCGTCAGAACAATGATCGCTTGCGC
>CAZMNG010000830.1:0-2622 GCA_964567505.1 uncultured Chthoniobacterales bacterium | reverse complement strand
TGATTGCGCATCAACATCTTACAAAAGTAAAGGCGCCCCCTGCGCGCTTGATATTCCCAGTTTTTTTCGCCTAGCCTGAAACTCGCTTGGCTCATTTCGTTCGTAAGGCATAGCAGGCAAAACCCAGATCCTCACAGTCGAATCGGCTCATACAAAAGAACACCACGCCAAGATGCAAACTGTTGCCTCCCTTAAATGAAAGCTATTTCTGGACTCTCTGGCATCTTCGCTTCGGCAGCGCCAATTCCGCGAGCATGGAAAACCCGGCTCATATCCGAGTGCCGGCCACCCGATTGGCCCGCGCCAGCTCAGACCATCATGCGCGACTGTATCTATTCGTTCACCGGCCGATCCGCTAGTGTAACACAGCTAGATCCCAAATATACAAGCTAATGCAGCAGGTAAAAATTTAAGCAGAGCTTTTTTACTTTACTCGACGTCAAATTCTGATACCAAGTTCAGTGCCATTTGCAGCGTTGGCAGCGACCGGAATTCCTCGATGGCTTACCATGAACTCACTCGGAAGCAATATTCGGCTTTCGCCTTTTGCTTGAGCCTGTCGCTGATTTGCCTGCATCCCCTTTACGCTACCGCGCAAACGAAAGGCACGGTATCACAAAATCCAGCTAATCCGTTGGGTGTGCCGAGCCTGCCGATCACAAACTATACTAGGCCAGTTCGAAATGTGGTAAGTGCACCCTCTGGGTACGGAAAAAACCAGGGCGCACTACCGTCACCGTCACCCACCCCGTGCTCCAGCGAAGTCTCAGTGTCTGGGCCGCCGGCCTGGACAAATTGGACTTTCACTGTTTCAGAATCGTATCAATTTTTAAACGACCGAAGCAGGATCGACGGTCTCTCGTTAAACAGCGATTCCGCCATTACTGATCTGTCGGCAGTTTTGAACCGGTGGCCCTGGACTTGTCTTGACTTCTCGTATATGTATAGCTACTTGAGCGGTTCATCTCCTGCCGGTCTGCATCAGACCGGAAGCCAAAACGTCGGTTCGCTCAATCTTCTACAGCCTTTTTACCCTTTTAGAGAAAGAAAGCCTGCCCCTTTAACCACGGACAGCGTAAACGATCAATTTGCAATCATCCTTTCTGCTGACTACGGAGACTCCCTCACTTCGACAACGGTGCTTCAGTCTCCTTCTATTCGCGACTTTGCACGCACGTTTGTCGGAAGCGCTCTCTTGGATTGGCAACGTGCTTGGTTTCCAAATCGAATAGGTTGCGCAACCTATCCCGGCTGGTTATTTGAAATTAGTACCGGAATTCAGGTTGATACTACATGCCTGCGCTCGTCCGACAATGTTGCATCAACAACCTCCTCCGGCCAGCAGCTGACTTATCGGAATATTGGCTCGGTAACCTATTCATTTTCTTGTGGACTCGGTTTTCTCGTAGCAGCGGAATGGGACGCTCCACTCCACAGCGCCGCGCTGCGCTCTTCCGAGCCTTTCTATGCGAACACGGCCGTATTTACCGGTGGTCTGGTCTATAACATTTATGCTTACAGGATTCCCCAGGACACTGAGGCTCGGAGCTTGAAGGAGAAACTATCCCAGTGGAGCGCAAGTCTGCTCTATTCATATACTGCATTTAATCCATTAACCGAGACCAACCAGCTGCAAGTTCAAATTTCGTATTCGTTCTGAACTCTTCAATAGAAACTGAAGTGACCAACCAACCGCAGGCCTCCGGCGGTTCGATGCGCTACAGATCGAAAACGGCGAACATGAATGCTGCAATTTGCTGACGATTTCGCTTCGGTGAGATCTCTCCGCTCAGAATTAGACCTCAAAGACTGGCAAGGACCGATTGAATTTCTTTCAAACGATTTACACTACGAGCATCCAAGGTGGAACGTTGCTGCAGCTTGAGGAATATGTCTTGGGCGCGTGTTAACATAGCGCGGGTTTCTGAACTCCGCTCGGAGCCCATATGAGACAGCGTCATTCCTACACCAGAACACGCCAGCGCCTCACTGGCGCCCCACTGAACATTCTTCGGGTTTTGCCGGACCAGCTTTTCGCAGATCGCGAGTGAATTACGAAATTCCTCCAGCGCCTCCGGCAAATTACCTTGCACCGCCAACGCCTCCCCATTTTTCTCGCTAACGATCGCTAGGCTGCTCTGCCACTCATTGTTGGATGGATCCGTTTCGGTAAGGCGCTTAGCGATGACGAACGATTCATGATAATTCTGCAACGCCTCCGCGAGCCTTCCTTGCATCGCCAATGCCTCCCCTCTCTTTTCGCTGATAACCGCCAGATTGCTTTGCCACTCACCGTTGGTTGAATCTGTTTCGGTCAGACGTTTGGCGATTGCGAACGATTCATTATAGTTGTGCAAGGCCTCTTCCGCTTTGTTTTGGGCCATCTTGACATCCCCAATGTCTTGATAAGTCCAGAAAAGGTCGCTTTGCCACATCGAATTTTTGGGATCCTGGCTCAGCAATTTCAGGCGAATAGAATGCGCAGCCTGATAATTTCCCAGGGCGTCAGTCCATTTTCCCTGGGCCGCAAGCACATCGCCCACGCGTTCCAAACTAATTGAGTAGTCGCGCTGCCAGATGGCGTTGCTGTCCCCGGCGGCGAGTTCGCGAGTAATGTCTAGG
>CAZMNG010000829.1:0-2628 GCA_964567505.1 uncultured Chthoniobacterales bacterium | reverse complement strand
GAACGATCGGGATGATTTCGGAGTAGGTCTCGGGGGATCGCCTAGGAAAAATCGGGCCTTGGTCCCCAAGGCTTTGAACGAACGTTGTTCACCAGCAGTTCTGAGCCTATCACAAACTTGTCCAACCCGTTGGAGATCCGTTACCTAGCCTCTGGTAAATCTGTTCGGCTCGCCGATGCCATGAGTGCGCAGCGAGGACGACCTCTTGCGCGCGAGCAACACATGTCTGCGCCTCAGCCCAGCGGCGCTGGTCAAAATCGAGTCGCTCAGCTAAATCTCTACCATCAGATGCCACCTCCAAAATGGCATCCCGTGGTAGCAGTTGGTCGAACTCGCCGCTCTGCGGCACCACACCGAGCAGGCGCGTTCCGGCCGCAATTCCTTCCAAGTACCTCATAACAAGAGGACTAAAACGCCCGGTGCGAGCAGGGTTGTCTAGGTTTGTCGGCGTCACCACGAAGTACTTGCTCCGTGCGACGAGTTGACCAAGTTCCTTCGGTTCAGCAATTTCTCCACCGGTACTGACCCGGTAATCCAGCCCACGCTCGTTGCAATATCGAAACAGGGCTTGGTGTAGCGGCTCGTAGCGTCTACCCATCCAGTAGGCGAAGATGCTCTTCTCGACTGCCTGGGTGTGAAACGAATTCGTATCGACACCGAATGGCAGCCACTCGAAGCGGGCCCGCGGATAGCGTGATCGCAGCAATTCGTACCCCTCACGGAATGCGACAAAGCATGGATCCAGCTTTCCGATAGTTGCCGCGATGCCTACCTTGGCCAAAACGGGCTCGAATGCGTCATAAACAAAGGCCGAGCGCCGTGCCGTCGGGTTGGTCAGTATTGAAAAGATTAGAGGGTTCTCCGGCCGGCCTGCTGGCTGGATCCAGAATAATGTGTCAGCTTTGCGAACCGCGCGAGCAACCTCGCGCCACATCTTAAAATTGGACAACTTAAGGGGCGGCGGGGCAACTAATTCCGAATCTTCGAATGAGCTCAGCGGGGAGAGCAATGGCGGACCGAGCGTAGACCAATTAATCCATGGGTTGAGCAGGTGGTTTGATAATACCGCGAGACGCATGTTGATCCCCAAATGTGTGTTCAATACGCTACGGGATCGTGAAACATCAAACTCATTGTTCGCAAAATAAACTTGGTGTCCAAAGCCGGCGCGCGCGTATATCGAGCAAGAGCGCGTCGGAGGCGAAAGTCTCTGCCAAAATCTGAGGTTTTGTCCGCCCCGCCTTGCCATCGCGTTCGATCGCGTGCAGATTACGAGGCGCTCGCCCGAGCTAATTTTATGAAACGTTGGGACCCGCAAGGTGATAAATCGCTACGCAGGACGTTAGAGCTTGCGCCAGACAGCTACCAGGCTAACGGGCTGACCGTGGTCAGGTCCGTCAACCGCAAATGCGGGGCCTGTCCCTATTTGGATAGGTACGGGCCGGGCAATTAGTATGAACCTTGCAATCCAGTGGCTGGCGCAGGTGTGGACCACTTCGGGGATTACGGCCGCCATAGTGTCGCTGCCAGGCACGGCGGAGTTGTTCATACTGACCCTGGGCGCCGTGCTGCCGAAAAGGTCGAAGCTGCTGGCCCAACATTCTACGGGCCGCTTGAGATTGGCAGCACTGGTTCCCGCCCACAATGAAGAAGTAACCATTCAGGACTGCGTGCAGAGCCTCCAGCGAGCCAGTCGTGGGGATTTTGAAATCCAGATCGTCGTAGTTGCAGACAATTGCGAGGACCGGACGGGGGAAGTCGCAGAGATGGCCGGCGCCCGTGTCCTAGTGAGGCAGGACCCTAATCTCCGCGGAAAAGGCTACGCGCTCGAATTCGCATTCAGGACGCTCCTTTCGGAGGGTTTCGACGCGTTCCTGATTGTCGATGCCGATTCTGAGGTCTCGAACAATTTCTTTCTGGAAGCGGGGGAGCTTCTGCGCTCGGGTGCCGATGCCGTACAGTGCCGTTATCTCGTCAAGAACCCTTCAGAATCCATACGCACACGACTGATGAGCGTCGCTTATCGGGCCTTTAACGTCTTGCGAGCCAAGGGACGTGATCGCTTGGGATTGTCGTGCGGGATCTATGGCAACGGATTCGGGATACGGCGCGAGACCTTGCAAACAGTTCCGTACCGAACCTCTTCAGTGGTCGAAGATAGCGAGTACCACCTATCGTTGGTCCGTTCGGGTAAACGCGTGCTCTTCGTCGACGCGGCGACCGTGTTGGCAGAAATACCGACCACCGGAAAGGGTGTCGCTACGCAGCGCGCGAGATGGGAAGGTGGAAAGTTCCGAATGGCGCGCGAACAGTCGCTGGTGTTGCTTGATGATGTGCTTAGGGGAAGGCTTCGCTCACTCGAACCCTTGATGGACTTGCTGCTGTTGCCGCTCGGCTTCCACGTTGTGCTGTTGGTCCTTGCCGCGTTTGCGCCATGGACACCGGCCCGTTTGGCGGGCTTTGGTGGTCTGCTTATTGTGCTGGTGCATCTCGCTGTAGCGATCGTTACGAGCGGCGGAGACTGGCGTGATGTAATGGCCTTGCTGGCGTCTCCTGGCTACATACTTTGGAAGCTCCTGCAGATTCCGCGTTTGATCCGGAGCTCGCGGGCAAACACGACTTGGGTAA
>CAZMNG010000828.1:0-2633 GCA_964567505.1 uncultured Chthoniobacterales bacterium | reverse complement strand
TCGGAGATCCTTCCCGGCTTCAAGTGCCGCTCTTCGAACAAATTCCTGCCGAAGCCCTGGTTTTTATTTACCCGAGTCGTTTTTGTCAGTCAGATTTACTCGCCCGCCTGGCGAAGCGCGAGTTCAACCAAGACGAGTCTGGGTTCCACCGGGTTACACGGATATGTAATTGGATCTTCGATCGAATTGAGTATCTGTCCGGGACAACGACTCAAACGACCTCAGCATTCGACACGGTTACGCAACTAGCCGGCGTCTGCCGGGATTTCGCTCATCTCGCAATAGCCTTTTGCCGGTCGTTGGGAATCCCGGCCCGGTTCGTGAGTGCATATGCCTATGGCCTAAATCCACCCGACTTCCACGCCTATATCGAAACTTTTCTTGGGGGACGCTGGATCCTATTCGATCCGACTCGCCTTGCTCCGCAGTCGAGCTTCGTGCGCATTGGACACGGCAGAGATGCTGCAGACACGTCGTTCGCGACCATTTTCGGCGGCGCCGTGATGAATACAATGGAGCTTTCAATGAAGCCTACGACCGGGCAGCCCAACTCTCCTCAGTATACAACCTCTCCGATTTCAAATTATCCGAGAATTTCGCAATCAAAGTGAGAGAGCTCAAGGTCGGATCTAAAGAATCAAGAATTTGAGGACCCGCTCGGTATTATTTTGCGACGATCACCCGGCAATCACTGATCAAGGTTTGGCTTTTCGATCGGTTGCACAGCTCCGGACAAAACCCCCAAAGCATCGTTCCCATATATGACCTGTCCCTACTTGCACGCTTGCTTACGCCTATGCCGGCTAAGACCCAGCTAACAGTCGCCAGTTCGTGTCTGCCTTTACGATGTTGCTGTCAATATTAGTCTTGAATTCTTTCAACGCGCCCTGATTCCCACAAAGGTAAAGCCTGCCCTTGTAGACAGCAAACGCATCCGGGCCTTCGAGGTCGGCCAATACTCCCAGGTAGGAACAAAATGCGCCATAGCGCGGCGCATACTTAGCTGGATCTTTGTCAAAATCGGCTTTGTCCACTGACGAGGCAAATAAGTATGTTGCACCTTGATACGTGCTCTCGAATGCGGGATTCCCTTTGACCGGTTCTCCTTGTTTGAAGTAGGCGACCACGTCGTACCCCTTCACTATAACCCCTTGACTATCTACGTTTACTTTGGTTGTCGAACCACTTTTCGCCGCTTTTTGAACATCGTCTTGAGTCGGAATATCCGGGCCTTTTTCTGACGTACTTTTGGCCGGGTCCAATGCTTGCGTATCGGAGGCGCCAACGGTCCTATTTCCAGCGAGGATGATCACGGCTGCAATGCAAGCCGTAGTTATAAAGCATAGGAGTCTATTCATATCTCACGGTCTCTTTTTCGGTCCCGCCCTGGCCGGAGCGTGGGAGCAGCAAAGTCGAACGTTCAAACGTTCTCCGCAACCCTACTCAGTCTACACGTAAAGCATCGCCGTATAAACTATTTTGTTTGAGCCGGATCATCGCGGCATGGCACCGAGGACTTTGACCCGAAGATGCTGAGCGGACAGGTCCTTTGGATCGGCGAGGAGCGCGTTGTCGACCGCAGCAAGCGCAAGCTCGGGACGCTGTTGTGCCAGCAACATCTCGCCGGCGCGCGTGCAGACAGCGCTTTTTTTCGGGAGTCTCGCTAAACCAAATGAGCGAAGAAAATCAGCTCGTTTGGAGTCAGTTTCAAACCCGGCCAGCGCGATATGAAGCAAGGGTTGATCCGGGAGGAAAACCAAAGCGTTTCGCACCCATTCTTCGTTCACATTTGGATTCGTCAGGAGTGCGTTCTCCACCCATTCGACCACTTTGACGTCGCTCGCCGGAAATATCGTTCGATCATTACCGGTACTGCAAAACCACCGTATAAAACGTGCATTCGGACCATGGTCTCTCGCTAAGCTCTTTAATTGAGTCGTTATCTGCGATCTGAGTTGCTCATCGACCGTTACGAGCGAGCCGTCGTCTGCAAATTTGAAACCGCTTGCAACAATTGAGAGCGATTCGACTTGTTGCGCCGCGTAACCGGTTATCGCTCCGGACGAGTCGGTCCTGGCTGGTTCTCCATCCGATTCTTTCACCTTACGGGCTAGGATCACCGGAGTCGCCGCATCCCAAAGTTTAGCGGTTTTGTCCCAGCTCGCGGTCAGGACGCGAGCTCCGTCCGGACTAAAGGCCAACCATCGAACGGTGCCCTGATGGTCAAAGGAGGCGATGAGCTTGCCGGAGGCCGCATCCCAGAGCTTGGCGGTGTCTGCGCTAGCCGTAAGTATCCGAGCGCCGTCCGGGCTAAAGGCCCCTTGGTAAACACTACCCTGATGAGCAAAAGAGACTATTAGCTTGGCCGAAGACGCATCCCAGAGCTTGGCGGTCTTGTCCAGACAAGCTGTTAGGATCCGAGCGCCATCCGGACTAAACGCCGCGTCGTTGACCTCATCCTGATGTTCAAAGGAGGCGACGAGCTTGCCCGAAACCGAGTCCCAAAGCTTTGCGCTGCGATCCGCGCTCGCGGTCAGAATCCGAGCACCGTCTGGACTAAACGCCGCGTGATAGACCGCGTCCTGGTGGTTGAAGATTGCGATGAGTTTGCCAGAGGCCGCATCCCAGAGCTT
>CAZMNG010000827.1:0-2639 GCA_964567505.1 uncultured Chthoniobacterales bacterium | reverse complement strand
CGACAGGTCTTCGTAAGTAATGTCGGTGCCGCGCACAGGCTCGGTCAGTTTTGAACCAGAAATCACCTGCTGGCCGCCCGATTTTTGATCGCTCAATACAGAACCGTTGTCGGTCAATTGCAGCCGGATTGTTTCCGGTGGGTTGGAGAACGTATAGATAAACTCGGTGCCCTTGAGTTGCAGCCGGAACGGCACGGTATCGCCGTTTTCGGGCCGCAGCCGTCCGGACAGTGCCCGGTCGATCTGTGCCTGCGCTGATCGAATCTGATCCAGGATCGCATTGGGATCATTTTGAGCGGAAGCAAGCCCAGGGAGCAGGATGAAAAGCAGGTACGCGGCGCCGAATAATTTCTTTGCTTGTTTCATGGATCAGGTCTTCTTAGCTTACGCAGGCTTCCGGCCCTGGCATGGATAAAACTCTGCTCCTTTTCATCAATCGGCAATGGACTAACCCGTTTTTGGACCGGTTGATGGCCATCATGACGAACTTCGATGTTTGGTTGCCGATCCTCGTTCTGGCGGTGGTTGTCTTATTATGGCGCGGGAATTTTCAGGTTCGAACTTTTGTCATTGTTACCCTGCTCACACTCGCTCTGACGGACGGCGTGTTCACCCAATTCATGAAAAAGTTGGTTAACCGGCCGCGCCCAACCCAGGCGCTTGCGGAGGTCCGAGAGGTCAGCCTTCAGAAGACGAAACCCGCGATTCTCGGCGTCTGGCGGCCGATCCAGGTTTCGCTCTCTGAGCCGCCGGAAGGGCCCGTGATCGGGCGATCATTCCCGTCAGGTCACGCCATTAATAACACGGTAATCGCCACACTCGCGATCCTTTTTTTTGGCAGGTTGGGATCTCTCTATGTCGTTCCGGCGGCGCTCGTCTCTTACTCCAGAGTTTACTGCGGCTCCCACTGGCCAAGCGACGTTATAGTTTCGATTATTTTCGGAATCGGATTCAGCCTGGTTTTCGCGAGCCTCGCAAACCTGATTTACCAGAAGATCGCTTCGAAATGGTTCCCGAAGTTTTTCAAGAGCCGGCAGTCGTTGTTCGGCGCAACTCGATGATGAAAATTCGTATTCTGGTCCTGATCGGATTTTTGCTCGTAGTGACGGCGATCCGCTTATGGCTGGCCGCAAATCTCGAGCTGTTGCCCGACGAAGCGTATCACTATCTTTGGGCGCAGCACCCGGCTATTTGTTACTACAGCCAAGGGCCCGGCATCGCCTTGGCGGTCCTGGGTGGGACTTCCTTGTTGGGCCCGACCGAATTTGGCGTCCGATTTATCAGTCCATTTCTCGGGCTCGGGACCTCGATTTTTATCTACCTGCTCGGATTCAAGCTGGCACGAGAGAGGGTCGCATTCTGGTCGGTGATCGCGGTGAACTTTTTGCCGCTGTTCAATCTCCAATCGGTGTTCATCACAGTCGATTCGTTGTCGATCTTCTTTTGGGTCACGGCACTCTATACGTTTTGGCTGGCAATCGAACGCAGCCCCAGGTTCTCAATCTTTTGGCCGCTGACGGGCGTAGTGATCGGGCTCGGTTTCCTTTGTAAATATGAGAACGCCCTGGCGCTTCTTTCGATCCTGATATTTCTGCTGGTGACACGGAAGTATCGGAAAGAACTTGCACGACCTGGCTGCTACGTGCTCCTCCTCTGCTTTGCGCTTTTTCTGATACCGCCGATCCTCTGGAACGCGCAGCACGAATGGCTGGGCCTCGAACAGTTGTCGTGGCAGCAAATCCAGAACTCGCTGGTCGAAATCCGGATTTCACATCTGGGCGAATCGTTCCGTACTCAACTGCTCCTCTATTCGCCGGTGGCATTGGTTTGTCTGGCGATCGGATTTATCCGCTCGATTAAGCGAGGGTTTCAGAACACCAAAACCTGCCTGTTGCTGACCTTCAGCTGGCCGCTCCTGGTCATTTACCTGATTAGAGAGCTGCATCAGATCGGCGATCCGGCGTGGACCGGTCCAGGGCTAATCATCCTGGCGATCGTCGCGACCCATTTCTGGGTCCAGAGCGCAGGCCGTCAACGGGCTTCTGCAGGGGTTTGCGTCGTGGCGCTGGCGCTCAGTGGTGCGCAGACGGCGGCGCTGACAGACACTCGCTTGGTCACGTCGTTTGGTGCAGTTCTCCCCGACAAATTCACCGAGATGTACAGCCCACTGGGATGGAAAACGATTGCCGAGACCGTTGACAAATATCGGACCAATCTCGAAAGAAAGCTCGGTACCAAAGTCTTCATGATCGGGAACGACTATCGAATGGCGTCCATCCTCTCCTTTTATCTGGCCGACAAGCAAATCGAAGGTCCTGGGGATCCCCCGGTCTATATTCCTGAGTCCCAGGACATCCAGAACGAGTTTTCTTTCTGGCCTCGCTACGACGAGTTCGTCGAGCCGAACCCCTCTGCACAACGTGACACGGCGTTTACCGAGCAGCAGGGTGTCAACCGGTTCATTGATCGGACCGCCCTCTATATAACCGACCTCCCGGAGGCGGCACCGCCGCAGAGCCTCCAGGGTGCGTTCACGCGCTGGGAGCTTTTGACTGTCTACGAGCTTCGGCGAGCCGATCTTCCCAGTCGCCAGATTCGCATATTCGCCTGTTACCAATACCAGACTCTTCCTCTGTGAT
>CAZMNG010000826.1:0-2642 GCA_964567505.1 uncultured Chthoniobacterales bacterium | reverse complement strand
CAAAGTGATAATACATTTCGTTCTGGCGGAGCTCTTGCTTAAAAGCCCTCAATTCAGTTGCGTTGTCAATTACTACTGCCTCTATGCCTGCGATCTCCGCGAAATCCACCATGTGCTCCGCCGTAACGGCATAGCTGTAGCCCGTGTGATGAGCGCCGCCCGCATAGATCCACGCTGCGCAGGCTGTCTTGAAATCAGGGCGGCACTTCCAAATGGCGCGTGCTACGGGGAGCTTCGGCAGAGGTTCAAGCGGTTCCACAGCGTCGACTTCGTTGACGATTAGACGAAAACGATTTCCTAAATCAATCATCGAAGCATTGATCGCCGGGCCGGTGGGTGCATTAAAAACCAAACGTACAGGATCTTCCTTACCGCCGATCCCAAGTGGGTGAATTTCCAGCGAAGGTTTGCCGACAGCGATCGACTCACAAACTTCGAGCATGTGAGATCCAAGAACCAGGTGGCAGTCGGGATGCAGGTGATACGTATAGTCTTCCATGAATGAGGTGGCGCCTGGAAGATCGACAGCAATTACCTTCATAGCTCGAACCAACGCGCACGTCTTCCAATCACCCTCCCCGCCAAAACCGTAGCCTTCAGCCATCAAACGCTGAGCAGCAAGCCCAGGAAGTTGCTTGAGCCCATGCAAAATCTGAAAGTTAGTCGTGAACCCCTTAAAGTTGCCAGCCTCGAGGAAGGCGCGCAGCCCAAGCTCACTTTGCGCTCCGACGCGAAGCGAATTGTGGCGTGTCCCAGTCTCGCACAGTTCTTTCGCGACAGTGTAGCGCTCTTCGTACTCGGCGCAAAGGTTGCTCACTGCCTCCTCACTCACTCCTTCCACATACTCCACGTAATCGCCAATGCCGTAGGCGTCGACTGAATAACCGAATTTCGTTTCGGCGGAAACTTTGTCGCCTTCGGTGACTGCGACCTCGCGCATATTATCGTCAAACCGGACGAACTTCGCCCCTTGCCAATCGGCCCAAGCTCGAGCCACTCGCATCCACGCGCCGATGCGATCTTGTACTTCACTATCCGACCAGTGGCCTACCACTACTTTGCGATTGAGCCGCAGCCGGGTATGCATGAAGCCAGCTTCGCGGTCACCATGCGCGGACTGGTTTAGGTTCATGAAATCCATGTCGATCTCGCTCCATGGAAGATCGCGGTTAAACTGCGTATGCAGATGCAAGAATGGTTTTCTCAGCGACAAAAGTCCGCCAATCCACATCTTAGATGGCGAAAAGGTATGCATCCATAGAATCAAGCCTGCACATTTCGCGACATTGTTAGCCTCAAGGCAGAGGGCCCGGATTTCCTCTGGCCGTGTGAGCGTAGGTTTAAAGCCAAGTTTTAAGGGGAGTCGCTGCGAACCGTTGAGTTCCTCGACGATTTTTTGAGAATGTGCGGCCACTTCCTTTATCGTCTTCTCACCGTATAGATGTTGGCTGCCGGTGACAAACCAGATTTCAGGAGTTTCGAGATTTTTCATATTTTGGAGTTTTGTCCAAGAGGCAGCTAACGCGTCTGCGCTTCTTTGATCTGGATGAGTTTCTTCATCACGCCAGAAAGATCCGCGCACTTGCTAATACCGCCGAAGGTATCGTGCAGTTGGCGATACCAAGCATAGAGTTGGTTGTAAATGACTTGGGCTTCTCACTTCGGCCTAGGCTATGGTTTGGAATTTAACCGGATGAAGAGGACTCCGTACGGAGAGATTTCCGCGTGACCTTGGAGTTTCTGGCCTTCCAAAAGGTCACAGGCGGATTCTTTAAAGGTCACCGGTTGCGACTTATTCGTGAAGTTCAAAAGGAAGCAGAATCTTTCAATGCCATTAGATCGTACCACCGTCTGAACCCCCGCAGGAATATCCGCCCACGGTGCGAACGGGTCTTCAATCGCAAGCGCGTCTAACAGCGCCGTCAGGTTCTGAGGCGTAAAGAAACTGCCAAAATGAACCACGCGGCCCTTACCTTTTTGATGCAAAGTCACAGCCGGTTGCTCCGCATAGTAGTCCGACGCATAGGATGCTAGCACGCTGACGTTGTCTCCAGTGCCTACAAGCACCTCATTAAAAACCGGCGCTTCATGTAAAGCATCCGAATGGCCGAAGCGAATGGTGGAAGTCTCGCCCGGTGGCACCACGGTAAAATCGGCCACCCGCGCGCCCACTAAGTTCTCGTAAAAGGCTTTGCCCGCCGCGTCGTAACACCAATGGTTTCGGTCCCGATAACTGCTCCAGCAACCGAAAACCAGCGTGCCGCCTGCTTCCACGTAGGCCTGCAATGTCGGCACGTCGGCGGCTGTCAACAAGTGTGCGTGCGGGAAAAAGACGATTTGGTAGCCGGCCAAGTCACCGGCCACCTCAACGCTAGACAGGGGTCGCATGTCGACGGACAAATGTCGCTCGGATAAGGCTTGGTACACGCTCAACTCATTGGCTTCTCGGTGCTTGCCAGTGACTCGCTCGATCCGAGTATGCGATTCGTTGTCGAAATCATATAAAATCGCCGCGCTCGAAACGATCGCGGAGCAACTCGATGCCCTGCAGACGCTCGATCCCGCCGCTGCCGCGCGCCAGATGGTCGCCTTGGCGCGCAAGCCGGGTCTGGCGGAGGATATGTATGCGACCATGCTGCAGC
>CAZMNG010000825.1:0-2642 GCA_964567505.1 uncultured Chthoniobacterales bacterium | reverse complement strand
CCTCGGCATGAGCAAAGGCGAGATTCGGCGGAAGTTCGATGAAATAGTGGCCTTCTCCGAAATCGAGAAGTTTCTCGACACGCCGGTGAAGCGGTATTCCAGCGGCATGTATGTGCGGCTGGCGTTCGCGGTTGCTGCGCATCTCGAGCCGGAGATTCTAGTGGTGGACGAAGTGTTGGCGGTAGGCGATGCCGAATTCCAGAAGAAATGCCTTGGTAAGATGCACGATGTCGCCACCGGGGGCCGCACAGTCTTGTTTGTCAGCCACACCATGCAGGCCGTTTCACTCCTCTGCACCCGCGGTATACTTCTTCGCGCAGGCTCCGTTGCGTACGCTGGGGGCGCGAAAGAAACCATTGACCGGTACCTGTCCTCGTTTGCGAAGGCGAGCGGCAGCGATGAACTTCCGGATCGGAGGCCGGGCAGTGGCGAGTATCGATACACACGAGCGACTCCAGCGCGGCAGCACTTTGGAGGAGCAGAGGAAAAAACCATCCATTTCGAAATCGAGCGCCGCAGTAAGCTGGTCGGCGCCATGTGGCTCTCCGCGTTGGTGGTGGATTCAAGAGGGATAATAGTAACTCAATGCGATTCACGCTTAGTGGGTGCTCTATTCGGCGATTTTGAACGACTTGCAGGTCAGTTTCGGTTAAGGTCGCCATGGTTGAAGCCCGGGAGCTACCGTGTAGATTTTTATATCTGCGCACACGGAGTTGTGGACGCCTGGGAGGGTGCCTGCTGGCTTACGATTTCTCCGGTATTGCCCTACCAAAATTCTGTTACCGAAGACGGCGTGGCGTCGGGTGTGGTCTTCGGCGATTTTGCCTGGCAGACAGCCCAACCTGCTGAACGACTCGATTTTTCTTCGCCAACGAGCCCACCGCGCGCAGTTCAAGCAAAGGAGATCTGTCGATAGTCTCGATAATATTCCTTTATCAGCCTAAATTGCGGTCGATAATTTGGTTTAGCGGGCGGAATTGTTTGCCGCCATTTTTAGATCTTAGACTCAGGATTCCCATGGAAATATGTATCGATTTAGATAATGCGCCCTCCTCGCGCCAAGACGTAGTCATGAACTATGACGAGTATATTCGGAAGATCGGGTTCCGCTTCTATGGCCCGCTCTCTCGGCTCAAAGGGTTTCGCAGATTAACGGACCTCTCGGCGAGATTTAACGTCCCGTTCGAGATCGCAAACACCCGGCTGCCCGAAGGAGGCCGGGACATGAAACGAAGATTGGGCCCACTCTGCAACATCCCTCGGATGTCCACATTCGCGGTTGGAGCGATCATTAACCGGACGGTGTCGTGCATGGCCCAGGGCGCGAGCTTTGTCAACGTGGGTGTCTGGAATGGGTTTACTCTCTTGAGCGGCATGACGGAGAACCCCGACAAACTGTGCATCGGCGTTGATAATTTTTCAGAATACGGCGGCCCCAAGGAACAGTTCCTTCGCCGTTTCAACGAACACAAAAGCGCAAACCACCATTTCTACGATATCGATTATCGGAAATACTTCACCGACGTTCATGCGGGGAAAATCGGTTTCTATATTTACGACGGAAACCACTGTTATGAACATCAAATGATGGGATTGAAGCTGGCTGAGCCGTTCTTCGCCAAGAACTGCGTCGTTCTCGTGGACGACGCGAATGACTTTGGCCCACGGCAGGCCACGCTCGATTTCATCAATCACAGCGGGAACAAGTATGAAATCTTGTTGGATGCTAAGACCCGTGACAATGGCCACCCGACCTTCTGGAACGGAATCATGATATTCCGCAAATGCTGAATGCGATGGCTTTGATAGGTTAACCAAATACATGGGCAAGTTCAAAGCCGTTTTGCCGCGCGGAGCGAGCGGGAACCCTTTATCCGGCGAGCGTTTCCAGAAGACATATGCCCGTCAACTTCCAGCCGACGGATTCGAGGATTATAACAGCGCCAATCACTACTTCTACAAAATTGAGCCGGCACTGGTTCCTTGGCGGCCACGTCGAGAACTTGTGCCGGATCCAGCGACCGCCTGAAGTCCAGAAATAAGTCCGCAAACATGGCGTTAAATGTCAGTGCCACCGCCCAATTGGCGATCATCATACCCACATACAATCAGGAAGAGCGAATTCTTTCCCGGGTCGTGAGTGCGATCGAATCATTGGAAAGGGAAAACGGGTTGAGCGTGGAATGCGTCATTGTTGACAACAACAGCAAAGGGCCCGTGAATAAGCTGCCTTGCGTCGAGACCTTTCTGGATCGATGCACTTGGGCAGAGGCAATCCAGGAACCTAGACAAGGCGTCGCGTTCGCGCGAATTGCCGGCATCAAAGCGACAACCGCACCCGTGATCGTTTTCTTTGATGATGACAACGAACCCTCTCCCGATTACCTCAGCGTCGCTCGCGGCTGCTTAGAAGACTGGCCGTCCGTGGCGATCTGGGGCCCCGGTACGATTTCTGTCGAATTTCTGGATCCGATTTCAGACAGTTTTCGGCAGCGTTTTCGCGAGGCTTTCAACGAGCGGCATCAACAGTATCCCGAATACGGTTGTGTGCGCGCATCCTGGGCGCATTTTTATCCTCCTGGTATGGGTCAGGTCATCCGAAGAGAAGTGGCGGAACGATACATTGAGGCCGTGGAAAACGG
>CAZMNG010000824.1:0-2645 GCA_964567505.1 uncultured Chthoniobacterales bacterium | reverse complement strand
ATTGAATCTCCCTGCCAGCAGAAACAGATTCGAGATCTCACGAAGCGTTTGGCTCGTGAGATTTTCGGGCCAGGTGGCTAAATTTCTTCTTCTAGTTCTTTGCTTTTCTCTACGTGATTACCTCTCACCGCGTGGGCACACCAATTGCTGCTTGCTGATCCGCCGCTCCGGTATCACATGAGCACTCGGGAAGTTTTAGCTGATTGCGCCGACGTCGGCCGAGCCCTCCGGCCTGAAGAAACAATCGAAGCTCTGCGCCGGGCCGAGCAGAAGTACCGCAGTATCTTCGAGAACGCCACGGAAGGGATATTTCAGACGACTCCGGACGGGAAATACTTGAGCGCAAACCCGGCGCTCGCCCGAATGTACGGATACGACTCCCCGGCCGAACTTCTATCGGCGCTAACCGACATCAGCCGCCAGCTTTATGTGCAGCCCGACCGGCGCGCAAAGTTTGCTCTTGCCATGCTGCGCGACGAGCGGATTGAGGACTTCGAGTCGCAGATCTATCGAAGGGATGGAAGCATCATTTGGATTTCTGAAAACGCGCGCGCGGTACGCGACGAATTAACCCACGAACTCCTCTATTACGAAGGGATGGTACAGGACATCACGCGACGCAAATCCGCTGAGGAAGCGCGCAAGCAGGCAGAAGAGAACCTTGTTCGATACGCCGAAGAACTGCGGCTTAAGAACGCCCAGTTTGAAGCCGATCTCGAAATGGCACGGGACATCCAGCAGGTTTTTCTCACCCAGAAATATCCAAGCTTCCCGCGCTCGCTTGCGGCGGAGCAGAGTTGCCTCGGATTCAGCCACTGGTATCAGCCTGCCGAACAGGTGGGTGGCGATTTTTTCTGCGTGCTCCCGTTGTCGGATACCACGGCAGGTGTTTTCATCTGCGACGTGCTCGGACACGGTCTTCGGGCAGCGCTTGTGACGGCCATCGTTCGCGGGCTGCTCGAAGAATTGACGCCGATAGCGATGAATCCAGGAGGCATATTGTCCGAAATCAATGAGGGGTTGATGGCAATCTTCCGGCAAACCGAAACACCGATGCTGGTTTCGGCCTTCTACCTTGTAGTCGATATTGCTGCAGGGAAACTCTATTATTCGAACGCCGGACATCCGTGCCCATTCCATGTTCACCGTGCGCGCGGCACGGCCGAGCGGCTGAAGTTTGATGGTCTTCAGGGTCCTGTGCTCGGGATTTTTCCGGACGCTGCCTATTCGAACAGCTGGGCACCAATTTCTGCAAACGATCTGGTGGTGCTGTTCACTGATGGTGTGTTCGAAGTGGAGACTGCGGACGGCGACTATTTCGGGATGGATCGGCTGCTGAGAGCATTGCGCAAGAGAATCAACTTGCCTGCGGCGCGAATGTTCGAGGAAATCGTGTCAGAAATCCAGGGCTCCTGTGTTTCCGGGCATTTCACGGACGACATGTGTCTGTTGGGTGTGGAAGTGCGTCGCACAGCACCTGCCGACTCAGCCGCTCTCGCGCGCAACGAGCTTGTCGCTTCGGTCCGGCATCCGACGGGCGCGATTTTTGCGAGTTAGACAATAGCATACAGGAAAGGCGTCAGAGGCACGGATTGCCGCCCGGGGTGCCGGCCGCATCGCACGGCGGCTGAACGCACTCCTCCTCAGAGGTTCCAACTGTTGGTGCGGCTTTCAAACGGCCTCGCTCCAGTTGGATCGTGGCGTGGCCGATCCCGAAGCGTTCGCGCAATTCACGGTTCACCGTTCCAAGGAGGGCGTCATCCTCGTCTGGATCCGGCTTGAGCAGATGGACGGTGAGCGCCGTCTCAGTCGTACTGAGTGCCCAGATATGAAGGTGATGGAAATCAGTTATGCCGCCCAATTCGCGAAAGTAGCGTTGCACGCCTGCAAAATCGATCCCGGCCGGAACAGCATCCATCGCCATGCACGCGGAGTCGCGCAACAGACCCCAAGTACCCCAGACGATCACTCCGTTAATCAACAGGCTGACTGCCGGATCGAGCCACGACCAGCCAGTAATGAAAATCAAAATACCGGCGACAACCACTCCAGCCGAGACCGCTGCGTCCGCGGCCATGTGCAGAAAGGCGCCCCTGAGGTTTAAATCCCCTTTCCGGCCGGACATGAACAACATAGCAGTTACCCAGTTAATACAGATGCCGCCGGCTGCGACCCAGATCACCGTCATGCCTGCGACGTCTTCGCGTCCCCCGAACCTGCGAATCGCTTCCCAGGTGATGCCACCGACTGCGACGAGCAAAAGCATCGCGTTTGCGAGCGAGGCCAGAATCGTGCTCCGCCGAAGCCCATATGTAAACCGCGCGGTTGCCTGACGCTGCGCAAGCACGGTGGCACCCCATGCTAGCAGAAGGCCGACAACGTCACCCAGATTGTGCCCGGCATCCGATAACAGGGCGAGCGAATGCGCGGCCAAACCAAACGCGGCCTGGGCGACGACGTAGACCACATTCAGCGTGACACCAATGGCAAATGCCCTGCCGAAATCCGCCGGCATATGCTCATGCCCGGCGTGCGCGTGTCCAGCCTCTCCGTGGTTATGCGGATGATGATCATGCGTGTGGCTCTCATCGCGCTTTTCATCTCGAGTTTCCATGATTCGATCGACCGGCGACACAACTCCCTCG
>CAZMNG010000823.1:0-2652 GCA_964567505.1 uncultured Chthoniobacterales bacterium | reverse complement strand
GCGCCGAGCAGGGCGTTAAGCAGCATGCTCTTGCCGCGTTTGAACTGGCCCACTACGGCGAGTTGGAATCGATCCGCCGCCAGCCGCTGCCGCAAACCCTCGAGGCGTTCCAAAAGTTTCGCTTGACTGGCAGACGGACTCACGACGCATGCGGCGGCATCGCTAAGCAGATCGGTCAGGTCAAGATCGAGGATTTGGCCGAAATTCGCCCCGGGGTCTCGGCTAGGCCGTAGGGAAGCCCCGAATTCGCACGGATTATTTTCGCCTTTACTCACAGGGCGTTTTCAGGCTGATGAGCATAAAAATTCTCCCAGGCCGCCATTGCGGCTCGAAACTAGGAGTCATCGGCTCTGACTGGTAAACGCCAAGCGGTTTTCTCCCGTTCAATGAGAGAAAGGGCAAACTCCATTACCCAGCAAACCTTTAAGTGGGAGGCTGCGATTCGTCAAACCGAAATTAGCGAGCAGCATCGTCGCGTCAGAAGGAATTTTAATCCGCACATTGCGATCAACCACCGCAACGATGTTCTCCAGGGTCCCATCGATTGCTTAAGCCGCAGCTTGATGTGAAATTACCGCATTTCGTAAAGAGATTATCGTACGAATTCGCCCATTCGATCTCAGCCGGGTTAGAAAGACTGAGATTTCCTACTCTTGACATCAGCTTCCTTTGCCTATTCGACTCCTTGCAAAGTTTCCGGCCCCACTCCGATACTCTCACCACGCCAACACGCCGACACGCCCTTACGCCGATACGTGGTTGCTGTGCCTCTACCGCACTACCGAAGGAAATGGAGCCCGCTCAGGAATAGCATTCAATTCGTTGTCGGAAACCTGGCGAAGCTTGCTCCAATTATATCCCATCGCTGCAAACGTCTGTTGATCTGGAATCCAAAACCGATAGTTATTTAAAACCACATAAACTTTATCGCCGGATCCTTTGAGCACGGTGCCATTAGGATATTTGAGAGGAGGAAAAAGAAGTGGAACTGAGGGAAATTTACCCCCTTCAGGAATCATATTTAGATCATTGTCGGGAATCAACCGAACATTGTTCCACTCATATCCCATCGCACCAAACGTGACGTCATCTGGAATCCAATATCGATAATCATTCAAAACAACATAAACCTTGTCGCTGGATCCCTTGACGAGTGTGCCATTAGTATACGGTGCACAAATTTTTGTGACCGTGTAGAAAAGCGGCCGGTAGAACTTATAGGACTCGGAGTGAGTCACCACAGCGTAAGTCCCGTTGGTAGCCAGCGCCGGACTTTTGGTGTTGCCATTCTCGGTCACTTTCACCGGGTCGCCCCATTCGATCGCTTGCGGGTCGGTTAGGCTCAGCCTGCCCGGCCTCGAGATTAGCCCGCCAAGAGAATGGACTTCGAGCACCAACCCGCTGTCCAGAAGCGCGACTGCAGGGTTATCCGCGTAATTGTCGTATCGCCGGGATTCACCGAAAATAATCGTGCCTCCGCTGACGCTCCCGCGCCGGTAGTGCAAAAGTGTTTCTCCAGGTACCTGATGTACCTCGACGACCTGATTGTGGTTATTGATCGCGATGTGTGGAACGATGCCGTGATCGTACTCGACGCTCCACGGACCGGAATCCCAGTGAATGGTATAGTCACCACCCGCCGGATTTCTAAGATGCCCGACCCGGTAATACATGGTATGAGCTGAGCCGCCGTTAGATTCATGTACGCCAACGATGACTCCGTTATCGTTGAGAGCGATTGAGGTACGAAAGCCGCCGTCCCAATGAATATAGTCCGTGAGCCAGACGATGGATTGATTTTCGCTTCCATTAGGGTCGACCTTTCCGACCCGGTAATACTGCTCGGAACCGGAATACTCGTTCTTATTGGAATGGACGACGATAACGTAACCCTCCTTAGTGATGGCTACAGCCGGATGGTATCCATTGGCGCCCGTGTTTTTGGTCTCACCCCAGACCATATTCGTCCCGGACAGTTTCCCCACGCGATACAACAGCCCGGAGGTATCATTTTCTTCGTGTACTTCCAGAGCCAACCCTGAAGGATGGAGGGCGACCGAGGTCCACATGCCGTAGTTATATAAAACCGGCGAATGAAACTGCGGGAAGCAATCGGTTGATGCGGTTGTTGCGTGGGTGCTATTCGAATCGGCTGCCAACGCAGCGGTCGGAAGATAAAAGTAACCGGCGATTAGAACAGCGCACAAGGAGCCAAGTGCTAACGTCGAAAAAAAAGATGATGTTTTAACCATAAGCGATAGTCGCAATCGTACAGTTGCTGAAAAGGCTTCGCAATTAAATGACCCCGAACATGCTGTAAAGGCCGTCGCCTCCCAGATTAAAGGTCGCGATCACATGCGTTCCGGCAATCACCGCCACTGCAGGGTCTTCGACTCTGCCATCGGGCACGACGGTGTAGGCTTCAAACCAGTCAATACCCACGTTGTCAGTAGTACTCAGCGTTCCCAGTCGCGCGGCCAGACCGTTCGCCCGGTGCACTTCTACGACGGTGCCATTGTCCAGCAGGTCAACCCGAGGGGCTGCTCCGTTATCGCTGTAGCGCCTGGATTCACCGAATATAATTTTGCCGCCATCGACAGTCCCGCGCCGATAGTGCAGGAGCCATTCGCCCGGTACCTGATGAACCGCAAC
>CAZMNG010000822.1:0-2655 GCA_964567505.1 uncultured Chthoniobacterales bacterium | reverse complement strand
GAGCGGCCAGCAGCGTTGAGGCATGCCCGGTCCGTAAGTCAAAGAGTCCGGCAATGCTCTGATTGCGCACCACCGCGACGATATCTGCAACCTCGAGCGCCTCTTCGACCTCGCTCGTTGCTACAAGTGTGGCTCGGTTCTCACCTTGAGCCCGAATTGCAGCAATCAGGTCACCCCGGGCCCCGACGTCGACTCCCTGGAAAGGTTCGTCAAGGAGCAATAACTCGCAGGGCGCAGCTTGCCAACGCCCTACCACGACCTTTTGCTGGTTGCCGCCCGAAAGTAAGTCCAGTGTATCCAGGCTACTGCTGCACCGGATACCAAGCGCTTCAATCGCTTCTCTAGCTGCAGCCTGCTCACGGTTTGCGCGCACCAGGCCAAACGGAAACCAACTGCGGCGATGCGGCAGAGCGATAGTCCCCGCAATATCCGATCCTGGCACGGATGGCGGCATAAAGGATGAACGCCAACGATCCTCACCTGCCATGAAGACACCGCGTGCAATTGCTTCTGCAGGCCCCTTTGGCTGCCAAGACCCGCCTTTAAATAAAACTTCTCCGTCGACGACCGTTGACAGACCAAAAAGAGCCCCTAGAAGCCGGCTCTTTCCGCCGCCGAGCGACCCGGTAATCGCAACGATCTCGCCTGCATGAACCGCAAGGTCGAACCGCTCAGCGGAACATGTCAGCCGAACCTGATTGAGACGGAGTATCGGTTCACCACTTTTGCGGCGGGGCCGGCTAGCTCCGACTTTAGCAATATCACGCCCGATCATCGCCGTGACGGCACCCGTTAGATCGACTGTACTGAACTCGTCGGCGACGACCCGTCCATTGCGAAGCACGACAATGCGATCCGCAACTCTCCGGATGTCCGCTAGACGATGCGAAATGTAGAGAACACCGACGCCCCGCACGCGCAACCGATCGATGGTAGCGAATAACCGTTCTGCCTCGATCGTCGCTAGACTCGCCGTAGGCTCGTCCAATATAACAACGGACGCGTTTGCCGCTACCGCACGCGCAATCGCTACAAGTTGACGCTGCGCCGGACCAAGCTCGCCAAAATCGCGCTCAAGCGGCAATTCGAAATCGATACCGGCTGCGACTTTCTCCGCTTCCTGCCGCAATTTCCGTTTTCCCGCCAATGTCCCGATTCTGCCGTCGCACAACAGGTCGAGCAGGAGATTCTCCGCAACCGACAGACCGGGAATCCCCAGTTGGTCTGTGGATTGATGGACAATAACGACTCCCTCCTCGCGCGCCGCTCGCGGAGAGTTGAGCCTCACCTCGCGGTCCGCGATAAAAATGCGCCCGTTGTCCGGGCGTAAGACGCCGGAGGCTATCTTGGCGAGAGTCGACTTACCAGCTCCATTGGCTCCCATCAGCGCAACCACTTCGCTGCGGTTGACGGAAAGATTCACCTCGTCGAGGGCCTTGGTCGGCCCATAACTCTTGCTCACAGCGGCCAGGCGCAAGCTGGTAAGCGGATTGTTTTGCAACGTGGTAAGCATCAGCAAGAGCAGTGGACTGCGCAGCACTCCGTGCGGGCCGACCGGGGGGCCCTGATGGAAACGGCGTGGAAGTTGCTGGAGAAGATGGGAAAGCTACTCATGACGCGCAGTAAGTCTACTGGTATACTATGGTTTTGGAACCGTGCAAGCGCTTTTCGATTGATCACCCACAGGGATTGCCGCCCTTGATTTCCTTCAATTTCTGCCTTCTCTACCCAAAATGAAAAAGGCCTTGGTAGCCGGAGCGCTCGGCGTCACTGGACGAACTCTTGTCAATCACCTGGTCTCGCTTGGCGATTGGGAAGTATTCGGGCTATCACGACGAAGCCCGGAATTTCAAACCGAAGCGAAATACGTTGCAGTCGACCTTTCAGACCGATCAGCGGTTGAATCCCAACTGAGCGGAATCGGCGATGTCAGCCACGTCTTTTACGCAGCATTGTATTGGGGAAAAAATGTTTTCGACGAGGTGAGTCCTAATTTGGCAATGCTTACCAACCTGGTCGAAGCGGTCGAACATACCTCGCAGCAATTCCGCAAAGTAGTTCTGCCTGAAGGCGCTAAATACTACGGCGCACATTTAGGTCCCTATAAAACGCCTGCTAAAGAGGACGACCCGCGCCATATGCCGCCGAATTTCTATTATGACCAGGAAGATTACTTGAAAACTCAATCCGCAGGGAAATCGTGGTCCTGGTCAGCCTTACGCCCATCCTCAATCTGCGGGTTCGCGGTAGGCAATCCCATGAACATGGCCACCGTCATCGCCGTCTACGCAGTGCTGTGTAAAGAAATGGGGCTACCACTCCGGTTCCCGGGCACAACCAAAGCCTACGGCGGGATCATGGAAATGACAGACGCCGACCTACTAGCCAAAGCGATCGTTTGGGCCGGCGAAAACGACCGTTGTGACGGCGAAGGGTTTAATATCACCAACGGCGACTTCAATCGATGCACTAACCTGTGGCCGCGGCTCGCCGACTATTTCAAGATGGACTACGGCTTATCCCAACATCTCCCGCTCACAGAGTTTATGTCTGACAAAGGCCCGATCTGGCAGCGACTCGTCAAACAGCACGGTCTCCTCGATTATTCCTTTGCAGCCGCGGTCTCCTGGCCTTTCGGCGAAGCCGTCTTCAATA
>CAZMNG010000821.1:0-2660 GCA_964567505.1 uncultured Chthoniobacterales bacterium | reverse complement strand
GGTTTCCCAATACTTCTTTTAACGTGCTGCTGTTGCTTTTGGATATGCCTAAACCGCGTGCGCTTTCACCCGCAGGGCGAAATTATGCATAGCGCTTGTTGCGCGTTTGCTTGACTCCGTTGTTAGAACGAAAATCCTATTACTTTTGCGACGGCAAAGCAAAGACGACCAGATCAATCGTTATTTTAGGATGCTTACTCTTGTATTCATCCCGATAGCTCGCAAAAAATTCGATGCTATCCTTTTTGCTAGAAAACTCATTAATTTGCCGCCAACCGATGTCCGGCATATGAATCCAATCTCCTTGTCGCAATAGTAAAGAGCGGGAAATATTTTTACCCAATCCGACGCCATAACTGGAATTTAAACGGTTACCTTTCGGACCATAATTAGAAGAATGACCTTCCCACGGATACTGTTCGAATACTTTGTAGCTCTTACCGGAGGAAATCACCGTTACCGGCAAACCCTCTATTATCACGGGGGCAATATCGGTAGCTTCCCCGTTGCTCCATTCCTCATCGACCGTGTTGAGATGGTTGCTGACATGAAATTGCTTGAACAGGTCTGCATAATGTTTCTCGGTGGCCTCGCGACCGTAAATCGGTCCTTTGTTCCTCACATTGGCTGCGTCCTCCGTGAATGTCGCGGCCGGGGCGGCGGCATCGTTGTTGTTCCATGCCTCGTCACTTTTTTTAACGCGCGCGTCCATCTGCTGTCGGTCCTGCTCACTGGGCGTCGGTTCTTTTTGTTGGCCGCAGGTCGGCACCGCAAAGCAGATTGCCAATCCTGCAAGGGCAACTACTAAGCGTATTTTCATTGTTACCTCCGGGGGTTAGGTTGGTTTGTCGCCCAACGACCTGCTGCGGGATTTCTCTGAGTCGCCCGAAACGTTTCTTGGTAAATCGCTGACACATGGAAAACTGGGACAGCCATCGGATCGCCGCTGTATCACAATTCCACATCTAATCCGTGACTCCGCAACTGGATTTCACGGACCAACTCCGCAGCAAACGGATCGCCTTGGATTCGCATCTCATCCAGTACTTGCCAGGCAATCCGTTTCACTTGTCCGTCTTGATTTTCGCCGAATGCAAACGCCGCTATTTCCGGAGTTGCAAAACGATCAAGCAACTCTTTTGCTTCGCGTTCCGAGCAATTCTTTAACTTCACCCTGTATTCGTCGGAGATCCTGTCCTCCAGAAATTTGATATCCGTTATATCCGTCACTCGTTGCGTGTCCTGCTTTGTGATCAGGAGGTCAATTTTTTCCATCAAACGCAAGCCGCGCTCTGCTTCAATGCTGCGCTGCCACACTTGCTCAAAATCTTCGATTCCCAGCTCGTTCGGCCGGTAAAATATGTCGATAGGGCGATCGGTCCCCACCACTCGGATCAGGCCGTCTTCACTCCCAACAATCGGTATTTCGTCGATAGCGATTACCTCCCATCTTCCAGGCACGGTCATTCCGATCCGTTGCGCCTGGAGTTCCCCATTCGAGTTCAAGAGTTCTGCAATCGCCGTCGCCCAACTTTTCGGGTCCGGTAGCGGATCCTGCCAGATATCAAAATCCTTCGTCAGCCGGCTCAGCCCGTGCAAGATCACGGCCGCCCCTCCCAATAACACCGTCCGACGCCGCGCGGCTAGAAACTCTATTGCGTCGGGCGCCCTCATCGATTCCGGCTTGTAAGATCTTTGAGCGTCTCCAAAATTCCGTCACAGATCCGCTCGACGTCTTCAAGTGAGCGGGGATTTTCTACCCACGGCTCGCTATTGTTCCGGATCCTCTTGCCGCCGGCCGGCCGGCTGCGACGCATCCGCTCGGTTCGCAACCGCGCTGAGTAGAAGTGTTTCGCGAGCTCCACGTTTGGTCGGTACGCTTTCATCAAATCTCAAAATCCGATTTTAATTCATTCTTCTTAGTTTCGACTTTGTATTCCAGCGACACCTCAGTTTCCAGTTTGTCGCCGGCATCAAGTTCGTCCGCCGGCAATACCAAAATCTGTCTCTCTTGCGGCCTGATCGTCAACGCTGTCTTCCCACCATACGCCGGAGGCCGTCCCAGCTCGGAAAATCGAACCGTATAGGCTCCGCCGTTCCCGGCGGGCTCCGCGCTACCCGCGACCGCGATTTGTTCTTCACTCCCCTCTCCCGTCGTGTATTGCTTATCGATATTGAGCACCCCAGTCAATCGGTACACCGCGTGAATCACGGGCGCATGCTCGCGCGAGCTTTCGCTCCCGCCTTTCAAAACTTCGGCCCATTGCGCGAAACTTTTCTCCTGCACTACGTCAGAGGGCACCTTGCCCGAGAAGACCTCTAACACCAGTACCCCCGGCGAATCCTCGGCTCGCGCCCTCCGCACAAAACCCATCATGCCCACCAAAATTACTAAGTTCCCATAGAGGCGCCGGGCTGAAGGCGCCTATCCAAGAGAAATAATTAAGGTGCGCGATGCCGGTGTCAATCGCCTGCAACCCTCCCATCGAGAAACCCGCAACTGCTCGCTCCGGAGGCTGATCGCTGATCCCACGATCACGCCGTTGTCGTTGACGGCGATTGCCAGAAGGAACAATCAATCCAAGACAAGATTGTGACTGGGGTATTGGTATTGCTCTGTTTCGGTTGGTTCGCGTTTATGGCACTCGATGCCATTCGAT
>CAZMNG010000820.1:0-2660 GCA_964567505.1 uncultured Chthoniobacterales bacterium | reverse complement strand
ACCGGCTTCACGATCCTGCACGTAGAATTTAGTCGATGAAGCGTACCGGACCCGCGTCTCAGCGCCGAGATTATTTGTTATCTCGACCAGCAGATGCGGTTTCTCGCCGCCCATCAGGTCGATGTATCGCATTTGTCGACCCGCATCGGACCCGAGAGGAGAGGACCAAACTAAACACGCAGTGCCGTTACCTAGGAGGTCGACGGCACTGACCGAGCTTGCGCTATTGGCGGCAGGAAAGCTGGGCAGCAAGAACTGATCCGACCAACTGTTGCCGGATTGATTATGGTAAATCGCAACGCCATTCGTGGCGAGGTAGATAATATCGGTCGTGCCACAGCCATCGATATCGGCTAAACGAATCCGGCGGGGATCAAATTGGTCCGGCGCGTCAAAACAGGGACCATTATCCATCGCCACCTTTGCACCAAAACGGCCGTAGCCACGATTCGGCCAGTAACAGACTTCTCCGTTCCTAATCCGGACGATGTCGGTAAGACCGTCTCCGGTCATATCTGCCAAAAAAATGGATTGGGCCGGATCAGCGAAGATCAGAGCCGGTCCCAGCTCCTCGTCAAATGGTTTTCGAGCGTATTGTCGAGCACCAAAACCGTCTCTACCGCAGGAGCGGTACCAAGCGAAAACTTCGTCTTCCGAGACTAGAATGTCAGCGAGACCATCGCCATCGATATCGACAAATTTGAGGTTTGGATCGCGCGTCTCTAGATCCGGAAAATTTCGGAACGCATTAAAGGTGTCCCACCCGGGAACATCCGTGCGTTCATTATACCCTCGGATTGGGGCGTCGAGACTCACCATCATCTGATGGCCGTCGCCGGAGAGATCCATGAATTGCGGCTTGCCGCCTGGTTGCGGAAGGGAGGCCTGCGTGGCCACCAATTCAATCGCGCCAAAGCGCGCGAGCGTTTGCTCCTGATCGTTTGCGACCGTGATGTTGAGCGGACTTAGGTTACTCTTGTAGAAAAATGCGCCGGCTTGCTGGGCCAGGATCCCCGATATCCCCTCACCGTCGAGATCCAGCCATTGGTAGTTGGAGCCGTCTAATCCTTCAGGCAGATTTTCTAAGCTGCCCGATTCGACCGTTTGAACCGTGGAATCGATCTCGGCCTCCGAGTAAGTGAACTCCAGCGGCGGAAAAGATTTGGTGATGTAAGACTTTCCAGTGCTATCGAGAGCGTACCCGGTTTGAGTGATGGACAAGAGCTTGGTGGCGATGGGATTCCCAAGCAATTGCGATTGGCCATTTTGCTGATCGTAGGCGAAGTCCGTCGAACGGACCATACCGTCGTACCCTGGCTCGCCATTTTGACCCTGCGGAAAATGATGAAACATCAGGACCCGTTGGCATAACCGGTAGGTACGAATATCGAACGTCGAGCGGAAGTTGGAGAAAGGATCGGCGCGTGTGACCCACGTCTGAGCAGGGTCTTCCGCGGGAGTTGGATTGGCGAGATTGTGTTCCCCGTAGTCGAACACGACTTCGAAGAGCCAATCGCTGCGCTTGGAGAGGTCTTCTTCGCGCACATAGGGTGTCAGGGGCCCATAGTGAATGCGTTTGATATATCGATTGATAAATGGCGCATTACCGTTCTGGCGATTGCGTTCATTCGCCGCCCCAAGATTTATGCCGGTCGTATCTTCGGGTTTGTATTCGTAAAAGATGACATTGCCTTTATCGTCATAGGTTGCTTCCAGGAGCCATTTGAAAACCCGGGTCGCATCCTGGGGATCCGCGATCCGGCAGTTCGGGTCCTGACCATAAACGCTGGTAAAATTGGCTTTGGTGGTTGCTCTCCAGTGGATGTCACCATCGGTCTTGCGCCTCCATTGCTCGATGCGGGCGAACAATCCTTCAATCCGGGGCCTATAACGTTTAATCGCGTACGTCTGCGCGTTTAGCGTCGCATCCGGGATCGATACCGGCTCCCACTGATTGTTTTGCTGGGCGAGTACCGGCACGAGGTCCTCGGCATCGGACAGAATGAAAACATCCGACTCGCCGGCATCATTGTAGAGTGGCAACCCTTTGTCCGTCTTGCGCGTGATTGACGGAATGGATAGATGCCATCCCAGTGCGAACGGACCATTTCCTGCCCCCGAATCATAGGATAAAGACAGTTTCGGAAAAAAATCTGAGCGCCCAGGTGACGTAAAGATCGGAACAGTCAGCGAGCCGGTACCCGTTACTGGATTAACCGAGAATTTTTCACCGATGCCACGGATTGCTCCGCCGCCTTTGGGGAGATTGATGGTGGGCGAAGCCGATAGATTGTTTTCTTCCTTTCCGCTCTGCGCCTGATCGAATTGCTCTGTGGCATCGGTGGCCATTTCGGGTGCCCCCGGTTATGGTGTTAATTTGTCCTGGACCTTAGTCGAGCAGAAGCTTTTCATAGAGCCACATCGCGTCGGCAGCACGCCTCTTCGAAAAATGGGGCACATCCGATCGACCGAGAACCTGAACCATGTGGCGCCATAGTGACGGCGCCAAACCGAACAGAAAATCGGGCGAAGAATGCTCCGGCGGGAATGATCCTATTTTTCGCAAGAGCCTCTGTCTATAAATATTTTGACTTACAACGAATCTGTGATTCGGGTTGCTCACGAACTCAGCCAGACGTAGTGGTCAACCGAGGATTTTT
>CAZMNG010000819.1:0-2667 GCA_964567505.1 uncultured Chthoniobacterales bacterium | reverse complement strand
GGATTTCCTCGGTTCTCGCGTCGACGAAGGCCTTGGTCCCCAAGTCAGCGTCTGCCTTCTCGAATCGAGCCCTTTCGCCGTCGCGTTCAAAATGAACCACATGGTGTGCGATGCGAACGGATTCAAAGAATACCTCTATTTCCTATGCAAAATCTATTCGAAGTCGGTGACTGATCCGGAATATAGACCCTCCACGATCACAGGCGATAGGAGCATGCGCGGAGTGCTCAAACGATTCGGCCTAGGTGTCAAGGTTAAGTCCCTGTTCTCGCAAAGCAAAGAGAATAACCTTACCGGAGGTGCTCGGTTCCCACTGAGCGATGGCGGAGAGGCGTGGCCCTTTATCCTTACTCGCAAGCTAGGACGGGAGAGAACCGCGGAGCTCAAAAAATATAGCCGAGCGAAAGGGGCCACCCTGAACGACGTGGTGCTGACCGCCTATTACCGTTGCCTCTTTCGAAGGCTCGCCCTCAGTCCTGGCACCGAACTCCAGATTCCGGTTATGGTGGATATGCGCCGCTACCTCGAGAAGGGTAGAGAATTCACGTCGCCGACCAATCTTGCTTCGACTGTAATCACGCAGCTGGAGTACAGCCCCGAGGAGCACTTCGAGGGCACGCTCGGCAGAGTGAAGGCGATCATGGACAAGAAGAAGGCCAGCAACATCGGCCTCAACGGATTCATCAAGCTCAACCTGATGTTTCGGATCTTGGGTGATAAGATCGCCAATCATCTATTGAGGTTGCTTCTGAAGAACCCCCTCATCTGCATCACGAACGTGGGTATCTTGGATTCGGCTCAAATCGCCTTTGGGGATCTGCGCCCGCGTGACGCCTTTTTATGCGGATCCATAAAGTACAAGCCTTATTTCCAACTCGCCATCAGCTCATACGAAGGTGAGCTCACCCTCAGCGTCAACCTCCTTGGAAGCGCCGGCGATCGGGATCGCATCCTTTCTTTTTTCGACGAGATTGATGTGGAATTGCCCAGTCGGGAGTTGTCTTGACATGCTGCAAGGGGATCAAGGGACAGGCAGGAGCCATGGCGCTGGCCTGGACGTTGGACAAAATCGGTCCGATCTGCCGTTCCGTGGACGATTGTGCGTTGGTGATGCAGGCAATTTACGGCCCGGACGGAGTGGATATGACTGTGCGCCCGGCGCCGTTTGTCCGGGACGCCGGGATCGATTGGAAACGGCTCAAGATCGGCTATACAAAGAGCCTATTCGAGGACCAATCCCCGTCGGAGAATCCTCCGGACAATTTGACGACGGACGAATTGAAGGACTGGGAATCGAAACGGGATGACCGTGCGGCGGCCAGAGCGCGTGGTGGGCGTTTTAGTGCGTTGGGGTGGCCGACGGGATTTGAACCCGCAACAACCGGAACCACAATCCGGGGCTCTACCATTGAGCTACGACCACCATTTGGATGCGGATAACAAAAGTAGCGCATGTTGCCATTCCGCCAAGCAGATTTATCAACGGGGGACACAGCATTTCCGACTCCCGGCCAGGGAGTTCTGACCATTGCAATCACGCCCTGATCATCTATCATCGACGGTGGCATTGACTACAGAGCAACTCTTAGATCTGCTGCCCGCTGGAGGCGGCGCGTAAGGTAATCGTGGACGGGTCGCTGAAATCGTCCGGACACCTGGCTCTCCTGCAGGTCGGAGTCCTGGCAGTGTTTACAATTTTTGGGGAGCGGGCCGACGGCCAATTTCTCTCTCGCGAGCATTCTGTATCTGCGAGTGAAATTAGAATCGGGATGTCGGTAGCCGAGACCGGTCGCGCGGGCGCGGTTGGGATCGAAATCCGGCAAGGATGCGAGGCGTACGTCGCGAAAGTGAACCAGGAAGGAGGCATTGCCGGACGCCGGTTGGTTTTGATCGCTTATGACGATCGGTATGAACCGGTTGAGACCGTCAGCAACGTAGAGCGCCTGATCGATCAGGACAAAGTCTTTGCGCTGCTCAACTTCTATGGGACGCCGACGTGCAGAGCAATCCTGCCAATGATCACTGATGCAAGCATTGTGATGGTTGGCCCGATCTCCGGATCGACAGCTTTACGGCAACCGATGCAACGATTCACCTTCAATACGCGCGCATCTTACCCGGAGGAGGCGGAGTTGCTGGTCGAACACATTACTGCGGACCTTGGCTGCAAGAACGTTGCTCTCTATCGTCAGGATGACAGCGACGGTGATGCGGCTCGGGCTGCGGTTCTGGAAGCGCTAAAGCGGCACGGCCTGCCGCTATTTGCCGAAGGTGTCTACATGCGGAATTCCGTCAATATTCCGGATGCGCTTTTCGACATCGCGAAGGTCAAGCCGGATGCGGTGATTATGTTCGGGAGCTACAAACCGTGCGCGGACTTCGTTCATGGGGCAAAACAATTGGGCTTGAAAAGCACGGCTTTTTGCACTGTTTCGAGTGTCGGCACGGAGCCACTGATCAAATATCTTGGGAATGATTCGAACGGAGTTGTTATTTCACAGGTGGTGCCGTCACCCTACGATCCTTCATTGCGGTTTGTTCGCGATTACCAGACGGACATGCGCGCTGTTGGATTGACGGATTTTACCTACATGGGCTTGGAAGGATACATGAACAGCGTGGCTCTCGTTGCGGGACTTCGAGCTGCCGGTCCTGAATTGACTGAGG
>CAZMNG010000818.1:0-2669 GCA_964567505.1 uncultured Chthoniobacterales bacterium | reverse complement strand
AACCGATGGCCAGAACCAGTCTGCCAAGCAGATTAGTGATGTGAAGGATTTGCTGGCCCGGGGCATCAAGGTCCTGATCATAAGTCCCGTGCAAGCCGAACCGCTCACATCTGTGGTGGCAGAAGTAATGAGAGCGAACATCCCGGTCGTTACGCTGGACAGGGAAGTGAATACCAAGGTGACTTGTCATATCGGCGCGCAAAACAGACCGATCGGCGTTGCGGCCGGCGAATACATCCTTGATAAGTTAAACGGCACGGGAAACGTCATCGAAATCGAAGGCACGGTTGGCGCCTCCGCGACGACCGATCGCCACGAAGGTTTTCGTGACGCACTGAGGCTGGCCCCGAGGATGAGAGTGGTGGCAGACGAATTCTGTGATTACCTGAGAGACCCGGCGATGAAGTTCGTTCAGGAGACGCTGAAGAGATTCGGGCCCGGACAAGTCCAGGCAATTTATGCGCACGACGACGAGATGGCTCTGGGGGCAGTGGAGGTGGTCGAAGCCGCCGGTCGCTCCAACGAGATTACGATTGTGGGTATCGACGGTGAAAATCGCGCGTTCCAGGCGATCAAAGAGGGCAAACTGGCCGCAACTTTCATTTATCCCTTCTGCGCTCCTCAAGGAATCCAGTACGCGTACAATCTTGCGATTGGCTTAGAGGTACCCGAACAGATCGTTCTTAAATCAGCGCGCGTAGACGCATCGAACGTTGATCAGTACCTTGGAAAAGGCTTCTAAACTGCATTTTTCGGTGAATTTCGAGGCTAAATGCCAGGAATTGTCTTGAACTGCGGCCAGAACGATAGAAGGTTCAGAAACCGGAGGCTGCCTGATTCAGGCATTAGCTGATATGGGGCGCGTATCCCCCCTGCGAAAGAGACTCATCATCTATTTTATCGGCTTTACGGCAGCGCTTGCAGGTCTTCTATTCGGATTAGACATCGGCGTCATTTCCGGGGCTCTCCCGTTTCTTAAGAATGCATTCCAGCTCTCGATTGAAGCAGAAGGGACTGTTGTCAGCGCCCTATTGTGGGGAGCCGTGATTGGAACACTCCTGAGCGGCGTCCTTTCGAGCAGATTTGGGCGCCGCAAAACGATCCTTATAAGTGCAGTTATATTCGTCCTTGGTTCGATCCTGTGCTCGACTGCACAATCGGAGTTTTTGCTGATCGGGGCGCGTGTGTTCCTTGGTTTAGCCGTCGGCGTGGCGTCGTTCACGGCGCCGCTTTATCTCTCTGAAATATCCCCGCAAAAGGTGCGCGGCGCACTCATTTCGATGTACCAGCTAATGATTACGATTGGAATCGTTCTCGCATTTTTGAGCAACACCTGGCTCGCATCCTATGCTGCGTTCGGCGGTGTAACCGGTGGCCACTGGCGTATTATGCTGGGTGTGATTGCGATTCCGGCCGCGGTGATGTTC
This sequence comes from uncultured Chthoniobacterales bacterium, assembly GCA_964567505.1. Lineage (GTDB taxonomy): Bacteria > Verrucomicrobiota > Verrucomicrobiia > Chthoniobacterales > JAFAMB01 > JAFAMB01. The sequence goes on along the minus strand of CAZMNG010000818.1, from coordinate 1,242 downwards.
CTGGGCGTACTCTTGCTGCCCGAAAGCCCGCGGTGGCTATTCTTAAATGGTTTTAAAGATCGGGCCGTGGCGGTGTTCAAGGGTATGCTTCTTGATGACGCCGAAATTGCTGCGGAGGTCAAAGAGATCGAGGCGAACTTGAAAATCAAACAGAATGGATTTGAGATGTTGAAGACCAATTCTAACTTCCGCCGCGCCATCGGCCTTGGGATTGGCCTGCAGGTCATTCAGCAGCTTACCGGCATTAATGTTGTAATGTATTTCGCGCCGACTATCTTTCGCATCGCGGGGTTCGCAACGACCAATCAACAGATGTGGGGAACGGTAATTGTCGGAGTAACCAATGTGCTCGCGACGTTTATCGCGATTGCGTTTGTGGACAGGCTGGGTCGCAAGCCAATCATGTATGCGGGCTTCATTACGATGGGTGCCGCCATGGTAACGGTTGGAGCGCTCTTTAATATGAGGATCGAAAAGCATCCGGAGCTTGGCTATTTCGCTATCTTTGCTTTGCTGATCTTTATTATCGGGTTTGCGATGAGCGCCGGGCCGATTATCTGGGTGCTCTGCTCGGAAATTTACCCGCTTTCGGGCCGCGACCTCGGAGTGACGTTCAGCACCGCGACAAACTGGATTGCCAATGCCATTGTGGGTGAGACGTTCCTGCTGCTCCTCGCCGGGTTTGGAAATGGCAATACATTTCTTCTTTATGGCGGGCTGAACGTTTTATTCATCATTTTCTTTGTCATGTTTGTTCCGGAGACTAAGGGCGTGTCGCTCGAGAAGATCGAAGCAAATCTTCTGTCGGGGCTGCCGCTGAGGGAGATCGGGCGACCGCGGCGCGCCCAGAGCGCTGTCGAGCTTCCGGTAGGTTCGGCGGACGTCCACTAGCCTACGCGGGATAGAATGTTAGCCGGATCGGTCGCGCCCGGCGCGAAAGCGCCACAGCCTGATCGCCGAAGTGCGTACTTTTTGCGCGCTTGGTGAAATAGCTGTTTGAAAACATCCGGCAGCGTGTATTTTCCGCTCAGTTTTGCAGCTATGTCCATCCGTGCGTCCCGGACAAATATCGTTCTCCGACCCGATCCCTCGCGTGTTGTCTTCCGGCCATTAGATTTAGTGAGTGAGGAGCGCATTACGCGGATCGTCGCGCGAGTGACGGCTTTGGAGCGCAGTGAAGCGGAGCGAGAGGCCAGGATCATGCTCGACCGCTTCATGGAGCGGCACGTGAAGCTTGAGGGC
>CAZMNG010000817.1:0-2674 GCA_964567505.1 uncultured Chthoniobacterales bacterium | reverse complement strand
TGCTTCCCGGGCCTGGGGAAACGACTGCGGAGCCGGACGTTCGCTCGGTGATTGGCGGATTGCTGGTGCAGCAACGAGACGACGGCAAGCTGCAGGAACCAGAGCGTCACGTGGTCTCGGCAAGACCGCCTACAGCGGAAGAGATGAAGTCGATGCTATTCGGCTGGCGAGTTGTAAAGCATGTGAAATCGAATGCTATCGTTTATGCATCTCCGGATCGCACCCTTGGGATCGGGGCGGGCCAGATGGCCCGTGTCGATTCCTCGAGGATCGCGATCTGGAAAGCAAAAGAGGCGGGACTCTCACTCAAAGGAAGCACCGTTTGCAGCGACGCATTTTTTCCTTTTGCCGACGGATTGATTGCAGCCTCTGAAGCAGGGGCAACGGCTGCGATACAGCCAGGCGGCTCTGTGCGGGACCAGGATGTGATTGCTGCGGCGAACGAAAGGCAAATGGCGATGGTTTTCACCGGGGTACGCCATTTCAGGCACTGATGGGGGAGAGAGCGATGGCAAGAAGTGACTCACCTGCTGCTGATACCGGACAGATTTTTTTTTGGGCGGCGAGCGCCATACGCGAGTCTAAGAATCATGATTAAGCTAGGAGTCAACATCGATCATATCGCGACGCTTCGGCAGGCGCGTTACGCGGACATGATTGATTCGCCAAATTGTGAACCGGATATACTGGAGGCGGCGTCTGCCTGTGAACGCGCGGGCGCAAGCGGGATCACGGTGCATCTGCGGGCCGACCGCCGGCATATTCAGGACCGGGACGTCTTTCGTTTGCGGGACAGCATCATAACGAAATTGAACCTCGAGATGGGGAACACATCCGAGATCGTGGAAACGGCGCTCAGAGTCCTTCCGGACGAGGTTTGTCTGGTTCCTGAAAGCCGGCAGGAGATTACGACCGAGGGGGGGTTGAACGTCACTCGGCATGCCAAAGCCCTCAAGCAGACGGTGAATCGCCTTCACTCCGCCGGGATCCGGGTCAGCATGTTCATCGAGCCGGAGGCGACGCAAATTGAAGCGAGCAGCGACCTGGGGGCGGAAGCCATTGAGTTGCACACCGGTGCATTCGCGAATCTGACAGCCGAGTTAAAGCAGGATGAATTGGATCGACTGGAAGCTGCGGCGGTGCTGGCGAAGGAACGAGGGCTTTTGGTCAATGCCGGTCACGGAATCAACTACGCAAATGTTCGCTTGCTCACAACGATTCCGCATTGGAACGAATTTAACATCGGCCATTCCATTGTCTCGCGTGCCGTCTCCATCGGACTCGAAAATGCTGTTCGTCGGATGTTGGATCTTTTAAAGAGCTGAGACTGATTCCAGGGGTCGGGATTGATCCTATAGGGACTGAATTAATGCATTCAGATTACAAAGTGAAGCTTGAAGTATTCGAAGGCCCGCTCGATCTCCTGCTGTATTTGATACGGAAGGACGAGGTCGACATTTACGAAATATCGATCGAGCGCGTCACGAGCCAATACCTCGAGTATTTGGAAACATTCCGGATGCTGGATCTTGAAATCGCCGGCGAGTTCGTCGTCATGGCTGCCAACCTGATCTACATCAAGAGTCGAAGCCTTCTCCCGGTTCATTACCAGCCCCCGGAAGAAGAAGCCGAGGAAACCGATCCACGGTGGGATCTGATCCGGCAATTGATCGAGTACAAGAAGTTCAAGGACGCCGCGTTTCAGCTCCAGCGCTGGGAATTGCAGCAGGAAGGACACTTTGTTCGCCTGCCAGGTAAACCGGAGTTCGAGGATCCGGGCACGTTGCTGAAATCGGAGGTTGGCATCTTTGATTTGATCAGCGCGTTCCAGAAAGTGCTCAAGAAAATCGAGCTGAAACGCGAAGATCTTCGCGAAATTTTCGAAGAGAGCTTCACGGTCGCTGACAAAATCGATTATATCATGCGCGCACTTCCCGGCCGGAACTCGGTCTCGTTTTATGATCTTTTTGCCTCTGCAGCGAGCCGGGCGGAAATCGCGATAACGTTTTTGGCGCTGCTGGAGCTCATCCGGATGAAGCAAGTGCGGGTCCTGCAGAGCGAGCTGTTCGGTGAGATCGAAATTCGAAGCTCGTTGAGTTGAGAACCAGAGCCGGCACTCGATCTCAACGGTTGAAACTGGTGAGACATTCAGGCTAGCTTCGGTTTTTGCACCATGGTTACTCTCAAAGCAGTCGTTGAGGCCCTGCTTTTCGCATCACAAAAGCCGATTTCATTGAACGATATCGCGGCGGCGCTTGCGTCGGCTGCGGACTATTTCGAAGAGGGATCGGACGCCGCGCTGCCCAAGGCCAAAATGTCGGAGATTGCCGAGTGCTTGCAGACTTTGCAAAACGAATACACAGCCCAAGGACGCGCGTTCCATCTCGTCGAGCAGATTTCCGGCTGGGTGCTGATTAGCCGAGGCGAGTACCAGGTCTGGGTTCGTCAGTTGTTTCCCGATCTGCGACCGACCCGGTTGAGTGCGCCAGCGCTTGAAACGCTCGCCATCATTGCGTATCGGCAACCGATCACGAAAGCGGATGTCGAGGCGATCCGCGGAGTCACTGTCGATGGAGTGATGCAGAAATTGCTCGATGGGGGGCTCGTAAAGATTTCAGGTCGCGCGGAGATACCCGGCCGTCCGCTTTTGTACGTGACGACCCAGCATTTCATG
>CAZMNG010000816.1:0-2678 GCA_964567505.1 uncultured Chthoniobacterales bacterium | reverse complement strand
GACTCGATGAAGCAAGGTTGATAGGACTTATCCTTGTACGCAACTGGCAAGTGGCACGGTTGTGTCTCTGATTGGCCCAGCGGCACAATCGGCTAATCGTCGGAATTGCGGGTCAGGGTCGGGTCTGCGCATTCGACCCGGCGGTCGCCGGGTCGAATGCGCAGACCCGACCCTTTCTAGAATTGCCGTGCCCAAGTTGATTTTGACAAGTTAAGCGACCGTCGGATGGTTGGGTACGCGTCGCGTGCGTCTGACAAAACGTCAGGGCGGATCTGCAAACGGCACGACTTGCCCCCATGTAACGCAATGACGAAATTGAGAAGTCGTTCTTCCATCCTCCTTCTGGCGTTTGCGATCGCAGGCTGCGGCCAGAAACCGGCTGACGTCGCGCCGCCCCCAAAAAATGTCCTCGTAACACAAGTCAAGACATTGGATGTACCGGTCCAGATCCATGAGTTCGGGCGGATATCGTCTCCCGAAGATGTGAATGTTCAGCCTCAAGTCAGTGGAAGAATCACCGAGGTTCATTTCGTCGAAGGACAGGACGTGAAAAAAGGAGACCTTCTTTTTGTCATCGATCCTCGCCCTTTCCAGGCAAGCCTCGAACAGTCTCAGGGGCAGCTTAAGGCCGATCAGGCGCAATTGGACCTGAATCGAAGAAATCTTCAGCGTGCCGAACAGACCGGCCAGGGCCGGTTTGTTTCTGTCCAGGAGATCGATACCGATCGTGCGCAAGTTCAGATTTATGAAGGAGCTATTCTCAAAGACCAGGCCGCGATCGATCAAGCAAACTTGAATCTGGAATACTGCTATGTGCGTTCCCCACTCGACGGCAGAACAGGACGCCGGTTAGTTGATCCCGGCAACTATGCCAGCACTGGCGGAGCGACTCTCGTAAATATTCAGCGCCAGGACCCGGTTTATGTCGATTTCACCATCTCCGAGAACGATCTTTCGCGGCTTCGTCAAAACATGGCGCAGGGCGATGCGCTCACCGTCGATACCGTCACGCCAACGCAGCCCGGAATCAGAAAAACCGGTACGCTCAGCTTCCTGGATAACAGCGTCTCGACTCAGTCAGGCACCGCAATGCTCCGGGCAACGATTCCGAATCCGGATCGTTACTTCTGGCCGGGCCAGTATGTGGATGTCACATTGACGCTTAGCATTCTGAAAAATGCGTTGGTCGTCCCGAGCCAAACGGTACAGCTTGGCGGCAAGGGGACCTATCTGTTCACAGTGGGTCCGGAGAATACCGTCGAACAGCGACCGGTGACCCAAGGAGTGATGTATCAGGACCTGGTTGTCGTTTCACAGGGAGTTAAGCAAGGCGAAACCGTTGTCGTCGAAGGCCAGATCGCACTCGCAAACGGCATGAAGGTGAATCCGCAACCTTATCCCTCCGGCACGCCACAGCCGGTGCCCCAGCAACGCGCTTCGACCGGGGCTGAGACTCAAAAAAATTCAACGTCCGGGGGTAAACCGGACGAGACGGCAACCAGGCCGGAAACAGCGTCATGAATTTTTCCGAGCTATTTATCCGGCGTCCGATCACGACGCTGCTGCTGACAATCAGTGTCACGGTGTTCGGGATTCAGGTTTTCAAGGGTTTGGCAGTGAACGACCTGCCCGCCGTCGATTACCCGGTGATTCAGGTCAATGTGACTTATCCAGGGGCAAGCCCGGAAACGATGGCGAATACGTGTGCGACGCCGCTGGAGAAACAGTTCCTGCAGATCCCTGGCGTGGACCTTATCACGTCGACCAGTCAAACAGGTCAATCGACGCTGGTTCTTCAGTTTTCCCTGGATAAGAGACTGGGCGATGCTGCGACCGACGTCCAGGCCGCGATCTCCAGGGCGCAAGGATTCCTCCCGACAGATCTGCCCCAGCCACCCTCGTTTCAAAAAACGAATCCGAACGACCAGCCAATTTACTACATCGCCCTTGTGAGCGACACGATGACGGAGGGAGATCTTTACGATTACGGCAATACCGAACTCGGTCAGCAAATTGCAATTATCAACGGCGTGAGCCAGGTCCAGGTCTACGGCGCCAGGACCGCGATTCGAATCAAAGTGCAGGTGAACAAACTCTCCTCACTCGGTTTGACGATGACTGACCTGACCAATGTCGTAGGACAAAGCACAGCTTACCTGGGGGCCGGACAGTTCGACGGCAAAAATCGTACCTATCTCCTGTTTCCGAACGGCCAGTTGTCGACTCCCCAGCAATACGAAAACGTCATTGTCGCCCGGCCAAACGGCCAGCCGGTTTATATAAAGGATGTGGCGACAGTATTGAAAACCGTGGAGGACGAGCGGATCAGTCGCAATTTTTGGTCGCGCGCGTATGGTGAAGCCCCGGCTGAGGTCGTGTTGGCGATCAGTCGCCAGGCCGGCGCAAATGCGGTCGAGGTCGCGCAAAAGATCAAAAGTCTGCTCCCGGCATTCCGGAATCAGTTGCCCGGCTCGGTTCAACTCATCCCACTCTACGACCGCTCGCTAACGATTATCGCGAACACCGACGACGTTGAACATACGCTCCTGATCGCGTTCGTGTTAGTCGTGATCGTGATCTTCGCGTTTCTCGGACGCGCGGCCGACACTTTAATTCCCGTCGCCGCTCTGCCTCTTTCGATGCTGGTCACGTTCATTGCGATGGGCGCGCTGGGTTAC
>CAZMNG010000815.1:0-2679 GCA_964567505.1 uncultured Chthoniobacterales bacterium | reverse complement strand
GCTTCGGGACCCTGACACTGTTTACAAACGGGCGAACCCTCGGTGCACCACCCATTTCACCTTCAGAGAATCTGCTCATCTTTGCACGCTTGTTTCTTGGTGTCGCCGTGGGCGTGGCGTCTTTCACGGCGCCGCTCTATATCTCCGAAATTTCCCCCAAAAAGGTGCGCGGCTCTCTTACATCGATGTATCGCCCCCGGCTTACCTCATGAACCAGTTCATCACGCTCGGCATTGATTTCGGCGGCACCAGCATCAAGTTCGGCATCGTTCAGAACGGGCGGATTATCCGGCACGGCAAGGTCGTTTCTACCCGTCAGGATGGCGAAATCGAGCCTTTGATCGGGTCAATCGTCAACGAAATCCTCCGGCTCCAGGAGCAGTACCCCGCGCTTCAGGCGGTCGGTTTTGGGATGCCGGGAATTATCGACCCCGCCGCGGGCATCGTGGTTAACCTCACTAATGTTAAGGGCTGGCACTACATCCCCCTTGGAGCGTTGGTTTCCGAGCCAATCGGATTGCCGACTAACCTGGAAAATGATGCCAAAGCGATGGCCTTTGCAGAGTGGAAGTACGGGGCGGGGCACAACCTGCCCAACGTGATTTGCGTGACTTTAGGCGCTGGCATTGGCGGCGGTCTGATACTGAACGGCCGGCTATATCGGGGCTCGACCAAGGTTGCGGGTGAGATCGGTCAAACCTCGATCGATTATCACGGCAAGGATTTCGTTTACGGCAATAAGGGAGCACTCGAAGCCTACGTCGGGCACGTGCACATCTCAGAACGGGCCAAGGAGATTTACGCGCAAGCCGGTGAGGACCTCTCTGACGAGCAGGCCGATCCGCCGCAACTTGCGGCCGCGTCGATCGCCGGCGACTTACTGGCACAGCGACTCTGGGACGACATCGGCTTAAAGCTCGGGGTCGGCTTGATAAATGCCATCTGGCTACTCAATCCGGATCGCATTGTCATTGGCGGCGGGGTAGCTAACTGTGGCGACCTTCTTTTTAAGCCCATTTGGAGAACAGTCAGGAGCCGGTGCGAGCGAACGTTTTGGGAGAAACTCGAGATCGTCCCCGCAAAGCTCGGCAATGATGCGGGCATCATCGGGGCCGCCGCACTTGCCCTCGAATCGGAGTTTGCAACCCATCGGAGCGCATGAACACCACACTGTCCGCCCAGGATATCCAGCGTCTGCTGCGTGCTGAACATGATGACCCATTTGGAGTGCTTGGCTTGCACCAGATCGACCAGGGCTGGGTGGTGCGTAGTTTCAGACCGGATGCGAAAGAGCTCGCGATTGTAGACCGTCGCCACGTCGAGCGGCGGTTCCCGGCTACCTGCATCGCAAAGGAAGGATTGTTCGAAGTCCAACTGGAGGGCCTAACAGAGGCCTTTGACTACCTGCTACAGATCACCACCTGGTCGGGAGAGACTTTCCAGATCAGCGATCCGTACTCCTATGGACCAATTTTAGGTGAACTGGACACGTACCTGTATTGTCAGGGCAACCACTATGAGATCTACGAAAAACTCGGAGGGCACCTTGTGGAAATCAATGGACATACGGGTGTGACTTTCGTCGTTTGGGCGCCGAATGCTAAACGGGTCAGTGTGGTGGGCGATTTTAATGGCTGGGATGGCCGCGCCCATCCGATGCGAAAGCGGATCGAAGCAGGGATCTGGGAGATTTTCGTTCCAGGAGTCGGTGAAAGCGCTCACTACAAATACGAGATCCGCAATTGCTCTGCCAACGTTGTCCTAAAAAGTGATCCCTTCTCATTCTTCGGCCAGCATGGACTTGAGACGGCCTCCCTGGTTTTTAATCTCGATCGCTTCAAATGGAGTGATGCCGCATGGATAGCGGAACGGAAGACACGGTACTGGCCCAAGCAACCCATTAGCATCTACGAGGTTCACCTTGGGTCGTGGGCGAGAGTCCCGGAAGAGAACAACCGCTATCTGAGTTACATTGAGTTCGCGAATCGGTTGATCCCGTACGTCAAGGAAATGGGCTACACCCACGTTGAATTACTGCCCGTTGCCGAGCATCCCTTTGACGGGTCCTGGGGTTACCAGGTCACCGGTTACTATGCTCCCACCAGCCGCTTTGGGAATCCGGACGAGTTTCGTCATTTCGTCGATCGCTGCCACCAGGAAGGCATCGGAGTCATTCTTGACTGGGTGCCGGGCGGTTTTCCAAAGGATGCGTTTGGATTAGCTCAATTCGACGGAACAGAGCTGTACGGATTCGCCGATCCGCGCCGTGGAGAACATCAGGATTGGGGCACGCTAGTCTTCAATTTCGGTCGCAGCGAAGTACGCAACTTCCTGATCGCAAACGGACTTTTCTGGCTCGACAAATACCATATCGATGGACTGCGAGTGGATGCCGTCGCATCGATGTTGTACCTCGACTACTCCAGGAAAGCCGGCGAATGGTTGCCCAACGTCTTCGGCGGGCGCGAGAATCTCGAGGCCGTCGAATTCCTGAAACACTTTAACGCCGTTTGTTATGAGCGTTTCCCGGGGGTAATGACCATCGCAGAAGAGTCGACTTCCTGGCCGGGCGTTTCACGCCCGACTTACCTGGGTGGTTTGGGATTCGGATTCAAATGGAACATGGGTTGGATGCACGACTTTCTAGACTATATGAGTCGTGAACCAATTTATCGCCGG
>CAZMNG010000814.1:0-2686 GCA_964567505.1 uncultured Chthoniobacterales bacterium | reverse complement strand
TCGCCGACTCGACGAAACCGGAAGCGATCCTTTCCCCGTTGCGATAGCGCTCCCCGTACTTTGGCACGAACTCCTGGTTCCGCTAGCAATCCCAGGGTTTCCACCTTGATGAGGTTTCCCAATTGACCCTCCTGATCGTAGGAGTTACAGTCGTGGGAATCCTTGAGAGACATTCTGGTGGAAATCGCCAGCTGACAGGAGGACGGTCAACACGGCAGGATCGTATCTCGAGGACGCCAGATCAATTATCCCCCCCGTCTAAGCGAACTTAAATTTGCTCATATAGACACTTCATGCGTAGTAAAAAATAACCTGGAACCAACTAATGAAATCGAGAATAACATTCGGTATCCTTTGCCTGACAGTGTGGATAGGATTATCCTTAATTACGGCCGGACGAGCAGACGAGCCGAAATTTCAAAAGAAGAGCCCCGTAAAGATTGGTTACTCGGTCTACGATATGCAGCAGCCATACTGGCAAGCATATGCCAAAGGAATCGAGGATGCCGCGAAGGCAGCGGGATATGGTTTTGTTTTGTCAGATCAAAAGAGCAGCCAACAAACAGAGGTTTCTGGCAGTATCGACCTCATTAATCAAGGCGTTAGCGCGTTGATCGTTTCCCCGGTCCAGCCAGCGGCACTACCTGCGGTTATTGAGAAGGCTCATCAGGCGCAGATCCCTGTCGTCATTGGCGATGTTGGTGTGGCGGGTAACTACGATGTCTTCGTATTGTCGGCCAACGAGGAGGGGGGCCGGCTTGCAGCACAATACATGGCGAAGAGTTTACATGATAAGCCTGGAACGAAGGAGGTTTTAGTCATCGAGCTACATCCTGGTTCGGCTGTAGGCAATGTCCGGGTTAAAGGCTTCGTTGACGAGATCAAGAAATCTTCCGATTTCGAGGTTGTCGCTTCGCTGAATGGTAATGACACCGTACAAGGCGGTTATCAGGTTACCCAAAACACCTTATCAGCAAACCCAAAGCTGGCCGGAATATACGCGGCCAACGACCCCGAGGCCGAGGGGGCGGTTCAGGCGCTCAAGGCCGCTGGAAAAAGTGGTGTTAAGGACGTTCTCGTGGTTGGATTTAATGGGGATCCTCCAGCTTTAGAGCTGATCAAAAGCGGAGACATGGCTGCGACCATCCGACAGGATCCTTACGGACAAGGTGAGAAAGCGGTTGAGCTCGCCACCAAGCTTATGAACAACCAGCCGATAGAGTATTCAGATTCGAAGACAAAATCCGTGTTTTTCCCCGTGAAGGTAATCGATAAAGAGAACGTCAGCGAGTTCTCGAAGGCAGAATGAGGTTGATTGAAGTGTGGCTGCCCTCAAAAGCAGCAGTGCTTTTCGCTGAGCAGTAACCTCGCGACACGTTGCGTTCGTACCGAGCGCGTGATGCACAAGCAACTGTGCTTCATCAGAGCGCTCTAGAAGCGTGGATGCTATGGAGCCGATCCTCAACCTCACCGCGATCTCAAAGCAATTTCCAGGCGTCAAAGCTTTGGACAACGTCGATTTTTCCCTCCGCCCCGGTGAGGTTCACGCGCTCATGGGAGAGAACGGAGCCGGAAAGAGTACCTTGATCAATATTATCAGTGGGCTCTTGCGACCGTCATCCGGAAAGATCTACTTGGCCGGGCGCGAGGTGTCTTTTGCGGGATCGTCCGAGGCACAGAAGGCTGGGATCAGCACCATTAGCCAAGAGTTTAACCTCGTGCCGGGGCTGACGGTGGCCGAGAATATCTTTCTGGGCCGCGAGCCCACGCGCAGAAGCGGCCTGCTTAACTGGCGTGAAATCAGACAGCGTGCGAAAGAGATCCTGACCGAGCTCGGACTCAAGGCGCCCGTGAACCAGCGAGTCGAATATTTGAGTGTTGGAGATCGACAGCTTGTTGAAATTGCGAAGGCGCTGTCTTTGGACTTTCGCATTATTATGATGGACGAACCGACGGCAGCCCTTAATGCGACGGAAGTAGTGCGCTTATTCGAGATTGTTCGAAAGCTGAAGCGGCGTAACATAGCCGTTCTTTATGTTTCCCATCGTCTAGCTGAGGTCTTCCGGATCGCGGACCGCGTAACCGTTCTGCGCGATGGTAAAAGAGTGGATACTCGACCACTGGCGGGACTCTCCGAAGATGATGTCGTGACCATGATGCTTGGTCGCGCACTAAAGAGGGAACCTACGGTTAGTCAGACCCCGGCATCGATCGAGAAGCTTGCGCTCGCGGCAGATGATATCGCCGTGCGTGGCTTCCTTTCAAACATTTCATTTGATATTCGTTTTGGAGAAGTCATGGGTTGCGCCGGGTTGGTTGGCTCAGGGCGCTATGAGTTAACCCGAGCCCTATTTGGCTTGTTACCACTCTCGCATGGCCGAGTTGAAGTAAATGGCAAACCCGCATCGCTTCGCAACCCAATCGTGGCGATGCATTGCGGAATTTACCTGCTTCCGGAAGATCGGAAAGTCGAGGGGATCTTTCCAGATATTACGGTTCTTGCCAACATGGTTATCACTGCCAGGCGCCTCGGGACGTTGACCTCTAGATTTCTTATCAGGCCAATCGAGGAACAAAAGCAGTACGAAGACGTGCGAACTTTGCTGAATATTCGGGCGACTTCTCCGGCACAAGGGATAACGAAATTAAGTGGTGGTAACCAACAAAAGGTGATGCTGGCCAGATG
>CAZMNG010000813.1:0-2688 GCA_964567505.1 uncultured Chthoniobacterales bacterium | reverse complement strand
GGAGCAATACTGACCAGTCGTTCCCGGTCCGTGAGCCAGTTAACAGTCATCAATACAAAATCGACGTCGGCCGCCGATTCGCTCAGAGCCTCGTTCCGCAAAAAATCGGCGTTCCCGATCACGACCAATCGGGAGGACGAACGGATCTGCACGCGGGCGTCGTTGAGTGCACCTTTTTCAATCGCAATTCCAAAATAGAGCGGAGGAGGCAAGTCGATGCCCTGGGCATAAGTCGGCATCTTCTGGGAATTAACAATTTCGTCTTTGTCTCCCCAATAATCCCCTGCCGTCGGCGTCAGCACCCGGGTCATCGTCAAGCCTTGTTGTGCCACGACCGATTCGTCGACCGACAATGAACGCGTGTCGCCCGGAAAGAACCCTGTGGCCTGACTGAGCTCGCGGAGAAAGGTTGTTTCCGGCAAAAACTGACCATACACATCAAGCGTCACGGATTGCTCTTCGATCCCGGTTTTGAATTGAGTCACGATCAGATCCTGATCCGGCTTCACACCGAAATCGCCGAGGAATTGTTCCAGTTTCGGTGTTTTGTTTTTCGGGTCCAGCAAGATCAAGAGCCGTCCTTGCTCGTTCCAGTAGCTGCGCAGCAGCGCCAGGTCTCGATCGGTAAGCTCGTATTTTGGCCCCGCCAGAATGACGGCAGCGTAGTCGGCTGGAACCTTTTGCAGATTTGTGAGGATCAGCGGTTCCAGTTTTATGTTCTGCCGTTGGACGTACTGGACGAACTGCGAAATCGGGCCATCGGTTTCGAGTCCGGGTTCACCATGACCGGTAATAAATCCGATTTTCGTCTGTTTGTTTTCGGTTAACTCGACCAGCGCACTTGTGATCACCTGCTCGCCGCGGAAAGCCCTGATTCGCGGAGTCTCACTGAACATCCCAGGCGCATCGTATTCCGCCATCTCGGCGACGCGAAGGATCTTTTTCCGGTTTTGATAGTCAATGATCACAAGGTTTTCGTCGGCGCCAAATCTATATTTCGCCTGCAACTCTCGGGCGCGGGTGAGATTGCGGTACGGGTCGATCATTTCAACCTGAATTTTACGCTTCGCGGCGAACTCAAACTCCTTTAGCAGACTTTGCAAATCGAAGTACAGCTCTGAGCCGGCACTTTGCGTTGTCGGCGAAAAGAAGACATATATTTTGACCTCCTTACTAAGCGATTTCAACAGCTTCTTAGTTAGCTCCGAGAGGGCGTATTTGTTATAACGCGAGACGTCCCATCGCGCGTAACGGTTGAACCCGAGATAGTTGATCATCAGAACGATCACCGCGATGATGATCGTCTGCAGTACGACGTTCGCGCCGATTCGGAAGCGTTTGATTTCGGAGGATTTGGAAGAAGGATTCGCCATGCGGTTCCGGGACTTGTCACGCCTTCCAGCGCCGGTACTGGAAAACCTGGTACGTGACTACCAGGAGCAGCAGCGTCATGCTCGGATAGAAAACAAGAACGCGCGAATCGATGATCCCGCGTGAAAAGGAGTCCATATGATCCAGCTGCGCCACATAGGCGGTTATCTCGCGCAGAACCGGTGACGAACTATTGACGACGTAGTTGATCAGTGTGACGAAGAAATAGCCGATTGTTAGGACTAAGGAGATCATTGCGGCGACGATCTGGTTCGACGTCATGGCCGACGCCAGGCATCCCAACGCGACATTGAACATGCCCATGACTAACAATAAAAGATACGGAGCCCAGACCTGGCCTGCGGACCCAATGGCTGAACGGTTTCCAAACCAGCCGAAAACGAGGAAGTACAACAAACTTGGCAACCATAGGCTGAGATAAAATATGAATGCAGCCAGGAACTTCGATGCCACGACTTCCCAATCCCGAACCGGAGCTGTCATCAACGTCTCGATCGTTCCCAGCTTAAATTCCTCAGCGAACAGCCGCATGGTGATCACTGGAAACACGAGCAGATACGCGATCCAGAAAAAGACCGAGTTAAAAAATACCTGAACCACCGTGTTTTCCGAAGGTGCGCGGTTTAAGATTGCGATCGCAAACCAGAACGACAATCCGTTGAGGATCAGGAAAAGGAACAGAACAATGTAGGCAATCGGCGAATAGTAGAAGACCGACAATTCCCGCCGGAGCAAAATAAAAAGGCGTCTCATCGCGCGATTGTCCAATCCTGCATGGCACGGAGATAAGCCGATTTCACGGATGGATTCATGTTATTTCGGGGACAGCAGACGTAAAAGTGATCTCTCTGCATCGGCCATCTTTTAATTATCAGCGTGTGTCAGCTCCACAAACACATCTTCCAGCGTAGCCTTATCCTGGGTTAGCTCGCGCACGGTCCAGTTGCGAACCACGGCCAGGCGAAATATTTCTTCCCGGAGATCGCAGTTTGCCTCCACGCGGATTGCGCACCGATGCCACCCCTCTTCCTCGGTGGCGGAAACACCTTTCACTCCAGCCACTTTTTCGATTACTTCGACCGGGTTGTCGGTGCCCGTCTTTACCTCCATTCGCACGGTCCCCGAGGTCCTGATCCGGCCGACTAGATTTTCTGGCGCATCCGACGCTTCGATTTTTCCGCGGTTGATAATAATCACGCGCGAACAGGTGATTTCAACCTCCGACAAGATGTGCGTTGAGAGCAGAATCGTGTGACGTTTGCCTAACGATGTGATCAACTCCCGGACCTGCCGAAT
>CAZMNG010000812.1:0-2699 GCA_964567505.1 uncultured Chthoniobacterales bacterium | reverse complement strand
TCTGAAGGAGCGCCAGCAGATTTGGGCCAGAGAGCCGTATTTAAAATCGATTCTGGCCGCTCTTTCAGAGCTCAGTCTCATGGTGGGCACATTCCTGGGGTTCCGCTGCGCTCCACCCCAGGCTATTCTCCGCTCGCGCCTTCGGCGCTCAGGAGCGTGGATCCCATCCTGAGCAAGTTGTCCGAAGAAGCGATGAATCTGGCGATTTGCGCCAAGAGAGAACATGCGCTTGCGCGCTTTCTAGCGATGAGCGGTTAAAACGGATCTTCATGGTGTCAGCCATTTGTGAAAGGAAGTCTGTGTACCTACCCTTTTCCATCCAAGCTTTTCGTATGCGCGTTGAACTGGGTGATTCTCGCTGTGGGTAGGACCTTCCAACCATAGAGCGTGCCCCTGCATCATTTCCATACCCGTTCGCGTCAGGGTTGTAAAAAGCCCCTTTCCGAAGAAGTCCGGATGTATTCCGGCAATGCTATAATGCGCGAGTCGGATGTTGTGCCGAAGATCAAGCGAAAAAGCCTTTTTCCAGGCTGAATATCCCGCGATTCGCTTATCCTTTACGGCGAGGATTATCCAGTCAGCCCATCCAGAAGCACACGACCGAATCCACTCTTCGTATATGCGAGTCGCTTGCTCCCGACCAATGCGCCGGTCACTATGAAAGCGACCGAAGTGATTTGCAAAGGAAGCCCGTGCGACCTCCGCAAGGGAGTCTGTATCTGCTACAGTTGCCAGACGCAGCTCAAATCCACTCTGGACACTTTTTTGCTGAAGCCCGAGCGATCGCTCGTTCGGCAGCGCACAAACGAAGTCGACCAAGGTATCTACTAGTTCGAAGCCATTCTTAATCAAAGCCGAAGCCTTTTCGTCATCAAGGTCGGACATTTTGCATAACAAAAAGTCATTACCATTTTGACTGACGGAATCCAAAGCAGCTTTTAGGAGACGATCAAAATACAGGTCCCTATTGGACGACTGGTGATCAACACTTAGAACCCGGAGTGTCGACATTCGTCTTCCCAATATCTTGCTCTCCCAAGGCAACAAGGACCAGACAACAATTCCCTTTGTAATCTCGCGATCTTCCAGCAGAAGACCGCCGCTACCGGGCTCATCCAGCATATCGACGATTTCTTCAAGCCAGCGCGATTGTATTCGCCGGTGATCTAAGCCCAGAAGCGACGATAATGAATAGGTTGCGAGCCCTTCAGCCTTTTCTACATTACTTTTAGAAAGCTTAGAAAGTCTCAATGCTTTTGACTGGTTTTTGGCGTTACAGAACGGACTACGTAAGCCGGTCGATTCATTGAACGGAAGTGCATCCGTGCCAGATATTCACCGATGACTCCGAGAGCGAAGAGCTGAGCGCCGGAAAATATCGCGATAATCGAGGCGAGAAATGGAAACCCCGGGATACTTCCTTGAAAAAAGTACCGGCCAATGACATAGAGCAGCACGCACATTCCAAATACAGTAAAGATAAAGCCTATCAGGCTGGCCAGTTGAAGCGGCTTCGTACTGAAACCTGTCATCATATCAATCGCGTGCCTCAGCAGACTGGAGAGCGTATAATTTGACGATCCGGCAAACCTCGGATCGAATCGGGCGGTAACTGACGCAAATCGTGTTGTAGCCCACGTCAATAGCACATCAATGGAAACAAAAGAACTGTGATATCCGTTGAAGGCCTCGCGCAATTGGGCGCGAAAAGCTCGAAAAGCACTCACATTCTTGGCAACCTCGTATCCAACCGCACTTCGGAGCGCCAACCTTACGGCTTTCGAAGCGAGAGCTCTTGCCCAGCCGTTTTGCTCGCTCTTTGGGGTGCCATAGACGACGTCGTAGCCCTCGTCAAGCCGCTTTAATAGCTTTGCTATTTCCTCCGGTGGATGCTGCAAGTCATCATCTAATGTAACAATGGTGTCGAATCGGGCCGCTCGTATACCACAGAGCAAGGCGTTATGTTGGCCGTAATTTCGCATTAGATCTATCCCTTGAACCCTTGGATCTTGAGCTGCGAGGCTGGCGATTATCTTCCCACTTTTGTCGGGACTTTGGTCGTTCACAAAAACAATTTCGAACTCGGTAGTCAGCAAAGAGAGGGCAGATACCAGGCGGCGATAAAGTTCCAAAAGCGAGGCCTCACCATTGTAGACGGCACAAACAACTGAAATACCTCGATCAGCTTTGATTTCGAAATCCATACGTCTAAGGTTATTTGCGAGCTCGTTCGAAAGAGTGTCAACAGCGGGTACGGCTTTGCTCTTATTCAGGCCAATCCAGTGAGATGATATATGGAAACGCGCCGTGTTTACAATCTCTTTTCGAGCCTGGTAGAGGTCGGTCGCATACCTATGAACCACTCTCTAAAGTGCAGCATCCGGCCAGAGCGAACAGGGGCAGACCGTTGCTGGACAGCTCCTTGGGTTCGGCTTCGTCGCGCCACAACGACGCGACGTTTGCGAGTCCAGCCCGCTCAATTGCAACATCCCTTCGTTTCCTTCCCAGCCGCAGCCAGTCGGGCTCCTCTTTGGCTTTCTTCGTCTGGCGCAGCGCAAGAGCCAGATGTAGGCCTCGGACACTTTGACGCGGTCGAGGCGGGCATCGGTGTGGTAGTGCCCGGCATAGTTGGAAAAGCAGAGCCGGGCAGTCTCTGCGATCGCCGTCGTATCCGCGACCGTCGCTTTCCGGATTTCCAA
>CAZMNG010000811.1:0-2705 GCA_964567505.1 uncultured Chthoniobacterales bacterium | reverse complement strand
CGATCAAAGTCGACAACAAGGACCGCGTCGCGGAAGCGACCGTTGCAGCCAGCGGCGGCTATGCCATCGAAGCCTACACTGATTGGAGCGGCGCAATATATCAACTCTACTATTCGGTTGCGAAAATTTGTGATGTGTTCCGTTAGGGTCATGCTCCCTCTTGGCTTGAGGTTCCGCCGGGGGCAGCGGATTTTCGCATCCACCGGGGCGGATAAAAAACGATGGGACCCGTGTGGTTTGGGGAACAAGCCGGAAATCCGGTCTCTTGGAGATTTTTACGCGCCGAAGATCTATTGCACCGTCGGAAAAGTGCTCGACTAGCCTCAGAGATCGCGTCAGAGATGAATGGCACGAAGCTAAGGGGGATTTGGGATCTCACATCGACATCGCGCACAAAAAAATCCTACTCATGAGCAAAGCGATCGAAAACCTGCAGGCCGCCCTAGAGCGAGCTATGGCCGGCCGGCCAAAGGTCGGCGGATTCCCGTATTTAGCCGAGACCCTGCGGCGCGCAGGCGTGACGCGAAATATCTGGGTTCTGCCCGGGTGTCAGAGTCTGTATCTAAGCGGAGATGGGCCGGTCCTGATGCAAGGCACGCCGCTGGTATCCGGCACTGTGGATGTGCCGCCGTTTGACCGGGAGGCGCTCATCGTCGCGCTACGCACCGACCAGGCCGGGAAGAGTACGTTCCCCGAGTTCCTAGCGGCCAGCTGGCGCGCCGGAGTGGTCCGCTACGAGGTCGATTTCAAGGCGCGCGCAGTCGCCTATTACGGCTGTCACGGCGAAGAGTATATCGAAGCGTATCCCGCCGTCGAGGTATAGGCTACCGTGCTTCCCCGCGCAACCGTAACGAACTGACTGCCACCGCGAAGATAATCAATAAACCGATCACAACATCCTGAATATATGGGTCGACCCGCATCATATTCAGAGCGTTGCCGATCACTCCCCAGAGTAACACGCCGCAAAATGTTCCGAGGGCATTCCCTCTGCCGCCAGACATCGGAGCACCACCGATGACGACCGAACCGATTGCCTGCAATTCGATGCCCGTACCGGTGCTCGGTTGTGCCGCGCCGACCCTTGATAACAGGAGCATGGCTGCCACACCAACAAATACGCCGTTCAGGGCGAAGAAAATCAGTTTTTTCTGATTGACGTTGATGCCTGCCAAATAGGCCGCCCGGGGATTATTCCCGATGGCATAGACGCAACGCCCAAGTTGGGTATGCGCCAATAAAAAATGGATCACGCCATAACCGGCCAGCGCAATCACAAACAGCAGCGGCAGGACATTGAAAAGCTTCGCTCCTCCCAGCGTCTCGAATTGTCCATAGATAGTCTGGATTGTGCCCTGGGTAATAAAAAGTGCTATCCCTTGAAATACGCCGATTGCAGCGAGCGAGATGATAAATGAAGGCGCTTGAAACAGGATCGACGCGGCGCCAATCGAGGAAGCGCAGATCACTGCAATCAGCACGCCGACCGCGGCCGATAACGGGGGAAACAGTCCACTCCGGATGAGGAGCGCAATCACAACCGAAGACAGCCCGATATTTGCGCCTACCGAGATATCAAAGTTCCCGGAAATAATCAGTATGGTCGCTCCGCAGGCGACGAGACTCAGGACGGAAATCTGGCCGAGCAGATTACTTAAGTTTCCCAACCACCAGTAACGGGGATTCACGCTTCCGGCGACGATCGACAATATGATCACAACGACTAATAAAAATGACCATTGATTCGCCAGCAATTTGCTTTTTAATGTCGTTCCCAACAACGTCATTTGCTACCTTTCAACTCTCGTTAATTCCCAGGAAATAGACTAACAACTCGCGTTCGGTGATCTCGTTAGCGTTGACGATGGTTACCAGTTCGCCATCTCTCATCACCGCGATGCGATTGCTCATCGAGATGAGTTCCGGCATATCAGACGAGACCATCAGGATGCTTTTGCCGGCTTTCGCCAGTTCGACCATGAACCGGTAAATTTCTTCTTTTGCCCCGATATCAACCCCTTTGGTAGGTTCATCAAAGATATAAACGGTCGCGTTACTCAGCAACCATCTGGCCAACATCGCTTTTTGTTGATTGCCTCCGCTTAAGGAACCGACCCGCTGCTGGCTCCCGGAAGAGACAATGTGAAATCGGTCAATGAGCTGCGCGACGGTCCTGTTCTCAAGCGTATGATTGAGGACCATCACATTCGCTTCGTTTTGAACGATCGCGATATTTTCCAGGAGCGATCTAAGATCGAACAGTCCCAAAACCTTTCTATCTTCAGGAATCATTGCCACGCCAAGCGCGATTGCGTCCGTCGGTGTGGCCGGATTGAATGCGCGACCGTTGAGAAGAATCTCCCCGGCGGTTCTGCGGTCCGCTCCAAACAGGACATTCATCAAAGCCGAACGCCCGGACCCGACAACCCCGCCAAAGCCCAGAATTTCTCCCCGGCGAAGATCAAATGTGACTTGTTTGAAGTGATCTCGTCTTGTCAGATTCCGAACTTTCAAGATCACTTCTCCAGGTTCGACCGCATCCCGGTCATAAAAGAGAGACCGTTCCCTGCCGATCATGCTCTTCGTAATCGCGGCCATGGTCGTGCCGCGAACGTCGAACGTTCCTGTGACACGCCCATCTTTTAGAACTGTCACCCGATCCCCGAGCTCGAATATCTCGCGCAGGAAATGCGATATATAAATGA
>CAZMNG010000810.1:0-2725 GCA_964567505.1 uncultured Chthoniobacterales bacterium | reverse complement strand
GGTCGCTGTTGCGTACGTGATCGCCTCAGCCATCCAATTGCCACTCTCGCTCGTTACGCTGAGCGGGGCTCTCCTCCTGCTGATCGGGGGCCTTTCCTCTGCGTCAGACCGCAAACCGGATTTCCTGGTCCATCTTTGGCTTTATCGGAGGAATGTTTATTGTTGTCCGAGCGATCGAGGATACCGGGCTCACAACGATGTTTGGAAACTGGCTGATCGGCCTCTCGGCAGGCACTAGCTTTGGTGCGGTGATGGTCGGGACAGCAGGAGCGGCACTGGGAACAAACCTGATTAATAACGTGCCGATGGCTGTGGTGATGGTCTCCGCATTGGGCGGTATCCAGCACGCGTCACCGATGATCCAGCATGGGTTCATCGCCGCCACGATGTTTGGGTGCGACCTTGGACCGAACCTTACGACTGTTGGTTCGCTGGCGACCGTGCTATGGCTGCTGATATTGCGCCAGCGCAACGTTGAAGTCTCCGGGCTCGACTACTTCAAGGTTGGCGTGGTGGTGACGCCGTTGATGTTGCTCATAGGAGCGTTGACTATCTGGTTACTTCTGTAAGAGAAACATAGAAGGAGCAAACTATGCGCGTGTTGTGTTGTCTGGACGGGACAAACGTCGAACAGGTGAGCAAGGCGACGGAGATGCTCTTGGCAACTCAGTCTCTTACCTTGCGCATGCTCTATGTGATCAACACCGGTCCGCGAAAGGATTTCGAACACACACGCGAACGCTTTTTGCGACCGGTCGGGCCGCCAAGGCCGCGCGAAGATCAGATCCAGCAGGCAGAACATGCAGCGGCGCACGATATCTTGAACGAAGGGCTGCGCTATCTTCCCGATGCGGAAATACTCGAGCGTGAGGGGCGACCAGAGCGCGAAATTGTGAACGTTGCAGCCGAGTGGGCGGCGGACCTGGTGATCATTTGCCCCCGTGCCGAATACGGCGGCAAACCCATTATCGGCCCCAAGTCGGTCGGACATGTCGCCCGATTCGTCCTCGACCACGCTCCTTGTCCGGTCTTGCTGGTGAGACAGTTGGCGCGGGAGCAATTCCCTATTGCGCGGTAAGAACCGTTAAATCGCGAGAGAGTGAGCAAGCTGATTGCGATGAACAATCTTTCGAAACTGAGCGGTCAGAAACGCGTGAATGATCCGCCTGTCGTTTTGAGGGACCGCCTATTCTCACTTAATTCGGTTTCAAACCGCGGATGTTGTCGGTTCGAGCCGATTATGTTCTCAGGCCGCTACACCTAACTGTGTTAGGACGGAAACTTTTTGAGATAGTCCCGAATTTCATCGCGCACTCGACGAAAGATGGCCAGGCGCTCTTTCTCAGTGCCTCGTAACGCTGCCGGGTCTTCAAACGCCTTGTGAATGCGCTTTACGTGGCCCGGAAACACGGGACAGCTTTCATTGGCGTTGTCGCAGACGGTCAAAACGTAATCGAAAGCCTGGCCCTTAAATTCATCCACGTGCTTTGAGCGGTGCGCGGAAATATCAATGCCAAGCTCTTTCATCACGGCGATTGCTTCTGGTCTGACATGCCCTGGTTTTGTACCAGCACTTTCAACGTCGAAGCGGTCCGCAGCTCCATGACTTAGCAAGCCTTCAGCCATCTGGCTCCGGGCGGAATTGCCGGTACAGAGAATTAAAACGCGCTCCTTCATGCTGTTACGTCCCGGTATCGTGATCAATTACAACAAACTGGCGCACCACAGCTCGCAGCCGGCTTGTTCGCGCGAACAAACGCACTGATAAACTTGCCTTCTACCTGTGCTGCCAACTCGTCCACATTAATGCCCCGGCCCGAGAGGAAGGCGCACGCATCATCGATATCGTAAACACGAGTGGGCTCGATATCGATTTTTTCGAAACCCGCCTTGGCAAGCTTCTCGACATATTCGTAGTCGCTCAAGGCGCCGGCAACACAGCCCACCGAAAGCTCCATGCTTTTCTTGACCTCAGCGGGTACCTTGCCACGGACGACCACATCAGATACGGCAAAGCGACCGCCGAGCTTTAACACACGAAAGGCTTCATTAACCACGCGATCCTTGTCGGCAGAAAGGTTGATGACGCAGTTCGAGATGATGACGTCGACCGAATTTTCCGGAAGCGGGATGTTTTCAATTTCGCCCTTCAAAAAATCGACGTTAGTGAGGCCGCTTTTGCGCTTATTTTCCTCTGCAAGCGCCAGCATCTCATCGGTCATATCAAGACCGTAGGCTTTCCCCGTCGGGCCGACACGGCGAGCGGAACGCAGAACATCGATGCCCTCACCTGAGCCGAGATCGAGCACGATTTCACCTCGTTTCAATTCGGCAAGGGCAGTCGGGTTGCCGCATCCAAGAGAGGCTTTGATGGCCGTGTCCGGCAGGGTCCGACGAGGACGGATACCTGGTGAACATCCGGCGCTTTCAGCCGAAACACTACGCGTCGATCCGGCAGAACCTGGGTAATGATATCTGACTTTGGAGCGGCATCAGCCGCGGTGGGGTGTTCAGGCTTGTATTCTTTGGCTTGTCCGTACAGATGCGCCTGCAGGAACAGACTGAGCGCGAGGCTCATGAATGGGAGGAATAAAGCAGGCTTCATCCTTGAAGTGAACCTTCGCAACAGAAATGTCAAGGCAGTCGAGTTGGCGCACGAAGTGGCTCCAGAGTCGACGATTTAACTGAAATCGACACCGAGACTTTTTTGATGGAGAATTCCAAA
>CAZMNG010000809.1:0-2726 GCA_964567505.1 uncultured Chthoniobacterales bacterium | reverse complement strand
AACAGATGGAAGTGATTAGACATCAGAACATAGGTCAAAACTTGCACACCGCTGAAGGCCTCCAGCCGTCGCATCAGTTGCACAAATCGGTCGGCCTCAGTAGAGCCGTGACCAGAAGTCTGGAATATAAATCGACCCTCAACCACCCTGGAAACGCAGTGGTAGAAACTCTGACCCTCATCCTTGACGCGCGGAAACCTCATTGGCGTGAGCCATAGACTACACAACAATCTAAAAATGTGTAATGAAATATACGCGAATCGTCGAATAAGCGGGGTCTCGACCTGTTCCCGATTACGGTTGAAGAGGAAGCCGAATCTTGACCGAGGGGAGGAAGCCGTATCCTGACCTGTCCCCGATTACTCTGGCGTGACCGGGAAGAGGAAGCTGTATCCTGACCTGTCGATTACTGGCGGTGAAGAGGAAGCCGTATCCCGACCTGTCCCCGATTACTGCCGTGTCCCCGATCACTGCCGCAGGGCTGTCTGATGCGCTTGACCCGTCCCCGATTACCGGTGGGTTCATGTCCCCTTTGCCTGTGCCCTCGGGAAGCCGTATCCTGACCTGTCCCCTTTGCCTGTGCCCTTGACCTGTCCCCTTTGCCTGTGCCTGTCCCCTTTGCCTGTGCCTGAGTTTTTTTTTTTGTAACTCGGCAGGAAACGGTATTATTGCCTTAGGGGGAAGTTCCGGTTCGCTGGAATTTAAGATGCGGACCATGGACAGAGCGGACTGAGCAGGCGAGACGCCTATTCCGCTTTTGCCTCGGCGATCTTCTCGACGACGTCGAATTTCCCCTGGTTAATCGTCATGATCAGCACGGGCTTGGAGGCATTGCGCTTTGCGTCGAGCGATATAGTGCCCGTCACGCCTTCGAATCCGGCCGTTTTCGCGAGCGCATCGCGTATTTCTCGCGAACCCACGGCCCCGGCCCGTCTGATTGCATCGCAGAGAATCGAGGCAGCATCGTACGCGAGCGCTGCGAAGGCATCCGGCACCGATCTGTACTTTGCCTCGTACTTCGTCACGAACTGCTTAACGACAGGCGCCTGGTCGTTGGGGGAAAATTGATTCGTAAAATAGCATCCGTCGATTGCCTTCCCTCCGACCGAAACCAACGCCTGATTAGCCCATCCGCCACAGCCGATAAACGGCACCCTCAATCCGATTTGCCTTCCCTGCTTAACGATGAGAGCGACCTCCGAATAGTACCCCGGCACAAAAATCGCATCGGGCAGTGCGGCTCGAATTGCGGTCAGCTGCGACCGAAAAACGGTGTCGCCGGTCAAATAACTCTGTTGACCGGCAATCGCACCACCGAGATCCGTGAATGCGGCTTTGAAGTACCTCCCAAGATCGACGCTGTAATCCTGCCTCACATCGGTCAGCATGAATATTCTCCGGGCTTTCAGCTTTTCCCTTGCAAACCGGGCCAGCACACGGCCCTGGAAATCATCGAGTAAACAAACGCGAAAAATGAAGTCGCCCACCTCTGTGACTCGGAGATTGGTCGCGCTCGGCGTGATCATCGGGATTTTGGCCTGCTGAGCGATGGGAGCCGATTCAAGCGTCGAAGACGAAGTCGCATCTCCGAGAATCGCGACGACTTTGTCCTGCGAAATCAGCTTGCGCACAGCCGCTGCGCTCTGACCGGCTTTCGACTGATCGTCTTCCGTCACGAGCTGGACCTCCCGCCCGAGGACGCCACCCACCGCATTGATCCGCTCCAAGGCGAGCAGAATCCCCCGATGGCATCCGATTCCGAACTGGGAAACACTCCCGCTCAGCGGATCGACTTCGCCAACCTTGATTACCGGTCCGGCCCAGAGCCGCGCGTCGGTTCCGACCAACAGCAGGACCGCAACCAGAAAACGCATGGGGTACCGGATCAATTTAGTTTGCCGTCCGCGTTAATTCGTACCGGGTACCTGACCCGTCCCCGACTTTTTTTCACCGACTTTTTTCACGGATAATCTTTGTGGTCTGTTCCGGTTTCGACCAACCAGTGCAAGTTTGTCGCTCAGCGCGAACTCAGATTAACAGCACCCCCGCGCAGAATGAACAGGCGAGACGCCTATTCTTCGTTGGGAGCGGCGATCTTCTCTGCGATTTCGAATTTTCCGTCTTTGACCGTAATGATCAGGCAGGGCTTGGAGGCATTGCGATTCGCGTCGAGCGATATCTTGCCTGTCACGCCGTCGAACCCGGCCGTTTTGGCGAGCGCATTGCGTATTTCCTGCGAATCGGCGGACCCGGCCCGTTTGATCGCGTCACAGAGAATCGAGGCAGCATCATAGCCCAGCGCCGCGAATGTATCCGGCAACGACCCGTACGTAGCCTGGTACTTCGTTACGAAATCCTTAACGACGGGCGCCTGGTCGTCGGGCGAAAAGTGATTCGTAAGATAGCATCCATCGATTGCCTTCCCTCCGACCGCAAGCAAAGCCTGATTGGCCCACCCATCGCAACCCAAAAATGGCATCGTCAATCCAATTTGCCTTCCTTGCTTAATGATCAGAGCCACTTCCGGGTAGTAGCCCGGCACAAAGATCGCATCGGGCTTTGCGGCTTGAATAGCGGTTAATTGAGCCCGAAAAACGGTGTCGCCGGTCGAATAACTCTGTTGACCGGCAACGGTACCGCCCAGTTTAGTGAATTCTTCTTTAAAAAACTTCTGCAGATCGACGCTGTAATCCTGTTTCAGGTCGGTGAGTGTGACTATTCTCTGG
>CAZMNG010000808.1:0-2729 GCA_964567505.1 uncultured Chthoniobacterales bacterium | reverse complement strand
CCCCATGGGATTGGAAATGGCCGTCCATCATTTTGATCTCGTTCGAGCGATATTCGATGCAAATCCGCTGTCCGGTTGGGTACAGGAATGGAATCCGGAGCGGAGTCCATATCGGATGGGCGGTGGCCTGGAAGCACACTTCACGATGGCAGACGCGCGCACGAAATTTTCGTTTCTCTATTCTGGAAGCCTCGTTACGGCGGGAAAGATGACACCCTGGGGAGGGCTGTGGCGTTTTGAATTCGACCGGGGCACTGTCATTGCCGATGTCGTCAACGAAACTTACGGTCTCTTTCGTGCCGGTAAGAACGAATATCACATGATTTCCGCATTCGCCGATGAATCGATGGGTTTCGCTAAATCGTTCAACCATTTCCACGAATGCGTAACAAATCATGAGGAACCCTGGCCGAGCGGAGCAGACAATCTCAACACGTTAAGTATGGTCCTGGATTTTATTGTTAGTGAACCGGAGAGAACAGATGCCGAAGACAGACGCAAAAGAGAGTAAGTTCCCGCCCTGGAGCGAAGTTTCCAAATACGGTATTAACACGCTTCAGCCGGGCGACGAGGTCAAGTTACACTTCCATGATAGCAACGAGTACTGGATTATCATCCGTGGCCGGGGAATCGCCACCAGCGAGAATGTGCAGTACAAACTCGGACCGGGCGACATGCTGATGACGAAAGCCGGCGATGAACATTCGCTGGTCGTGACCGAAGAGATGATAGCCGTCTATTTCTACGGAGTCATGCCTCCCGGCGGCCGCTTCGGTTATCTGTACCGCGGGATCGATCCGGCTTTTGCCGAATGGCAAAATCAAAGGCTGGCTGCCCCAGCCCACGAATGATTCGAAGTTTTCAATGCTCCTTCAGCTCCCGCAACAAACGTCGACTTTGTTATATTTCGAAAGAATGCCCAACTGGGAGCTCTTCGAGGGCTCGGCGAGTCTCCCTCTGGAGATCTTCAGACAAGCGCGTAGCCAGCTCGAGTGCTTGTTGCCTTAGTTCGGGCACGGCCGTCGTCTCAAGGAGCCGTCCTTTCTGAGGGCTCCCGAGAGTATAAAGGTTCGGGACGACACGACCTGTCGCGTCAAAAAGTTGCCCTGTGTCGCTCACGTCAAATCCGATAAACAGTGGATCGGGTCTTGCCAAGCCGCGGAAAAAGAGTTGGAGAATCAGAGGATCGCGAAGTTTATGATAGTTGCACTCCGGTCCGGTACAGTTGACGACGGGGCTGACCGCCAGAGTCCTTGAGATTTGTGAACGATCTCGGAAATTTACGCGCAGCGCGTTTTCTTCTTCGAATATGCGCTCAACTCTTCCTTGACAACAACGCAATCGGCCCGTTTTCTCCATCGCTTCCTTAATGTCGAGCGCCGCCGGCGCGGCACGATGCCGATGACATTCCCAGTAGGGACGCAAATGCCGGAAGAAACGCCGGCGTTCGTCCAGGTCGAGTTGCTGCCAGATCACCTGCGTGTGCGGTCGAAGCGCATCAATGACAGAACGCCACCCGATGTTCATGCCCTCAGCGAATGAGACTTCATTCCTGACGGCGCGGAGCAGGCACCGCACGCGACGTATCTTCCGCGGGTCCGATAGATGAAACACGTACGGTTGAACAGCCGCATGGCGTTGAGGGAAAAGTCCGCGTCGGGACAGGACATAAATCGTGCCGGAGTGCTTCATTTCGCTCAGGCTTAAGATCAGATCAAGAGCCGTCAGGCCGGAGCCAAGGATAAGAATGTCTGCTGCTTCGGAGAGTCTTTTAAGCGTCGATTTACGCCACGGGTCGCTGATGTAATTCCCGGATCGGTGGAATCGCTGGTCAGGAACGACGGGATCGCCGGGAGGAAAGTTCCCAAGGGCCAGAACTACTTTTTTTGCGGAAATCACTGTTTTGTCCCCTAGACAAAGACGAAACGACCTGTCGGGCGCTTCTGTTAGATCCACGGCCTCCTGCTCGAAACGGTGAACGCGGCCACTTTGGAGCGCCAGACGCTGAACCAGGAGTTCGAGGTAAAGCCCGTAAAGTCTGCGAGGAACGAAATCTCCCTCAGTGAGGGGGTCCAGGTTGTACCGGGCGACAAGAGCCGGGTGCTCTTTAAGCCACTCATAGAAATGACGCGGTCTCTCCGGGTATGCACCCATCCGGACCACGGGCACGTTAAGCAAGTGGAGCGGATTTTCCGTGCTGTAGGCGATCCCCGGTCCGGCGCGGCGGCCTTTCTCGATCAAAGCAATCTGGAATACGCCTCGAAGCGTGTGCGCAAGATGGATTGCGACCATCGACCCGCTAAAGCCCGCGCCGACGATGGCCACGTCGACGTAACGACTTGGCCGCGAAAAGACCGCTTGTTTAATCTGCATTGCTCATCCCGCACCAGAAGCTTCGGGCTGCGTTGGAAGATTCCGGTGCGCGGCGGAAGATTCTGGCGCGGGATGAGCAATGCGGACTGACCTGGGATTTGTCTATCAGTTTAGTGGTACATCGATACACGGCAAGTAATTTGTCTCCCCCCTGGCCAGGCCTGGTTGGTACCGGATGCCATACGCCGAAAAGGGGTAAATCCGTGGTCGGGCGCGTTGCAGCCGCAATCGCGCATCGCGCAAAGGCTTGCATTAAAGTCACCGCTTCAGGCCGAGGTTGCTCCGTAGGAGCCTGCAGTTCGGACATTTCCTTATGCGTGCTCCAATCGCCCGGAGGGCGAGCAGAGAACAGCCCA
>CAZMNG010000807.1:0-2738 GCA_964567505.1 uncultured Chthoniobacterales bacterium | reverse complement strand
AGCCCCGCTGATGTCCGCCGAGAGACCTAGGGGGTAGGGACGAGGTGAACAACGCGATCCTGACGAAATACATAAAAGTCTAGGCTCGACGATGTGTGGCCTTGAAAAGTGCCCCCGGACTCGACCGCAAATCCATCGTCGCCAGCAATTTCGATTGGACTGATTGTGCCAGGGCCGCCCCACGTGCCAACGTACCCGAAATCGATGAAGCGCTTCACCAATTGCAACCCGCTAGCTTTACGCCTCATAACATAAGCTGAAAGACTAGCAGAACATGCGTGGCAAGCATGGCCCGGGTTGGTGCCGATTGCAAGAAGAACGTCAGTATCCGAATAGTGCAAGACTTGAAGAGGGTAGATACACTCATCATCATTTTGTGACGAATATTCTGGGCTGCCGAAGACCACTTTTACGGCCTCGCGCAACCTCGAATCCGAAGAAACATGTTCTTCCGCAGCGGCGCAGAACGACCGGTTCGCCTGCGATTTCGATGGCGAGAGAGAGAGCGCAAGCGCAAGAGTGCTGCTACTCGAAATTATCAAAAATCTTTGCCAAGGCTTCATTGCTTCCCTGCGCAGAATCGCTTCAGTTTCATTCCACATTATATCATTGCACCCGTGCCGGGAGCGCGATGCCTTTCAACCGAGATTCCCCGGACGGACTCCGCATTGAGCGTAATTCTGCCTCCATTCGGTTTCCCTTGCAAGGCGAAGCCGTTGCTCTTGCAGATAGGCGGGTCGTCACTCATGGGCGTGGCCCATTCTGCGCAAAAAGCAACGATTTTTCCGTCATCTTGCCAGTCCCGATGGGCCACCGCTGATCGAAGCCCCAAATGTTGTGGCCGCGTCCACTTCGGTTACGTCCATGAAGAGCGGTGACTGCAACTGGTGGCGCTCGCGGGGAGCCGCACACGAGCGTTCAAGCAGTTCTGGCCAAATCGGCGTGGCGCTCGCTTGACGGCACAACTCTGGTCCGATGCGAATCCGCTACTTTGGGCTCTGGCTTTTTTGGTACGACTGAGGATACGGACCCCGAGCGCGGCCTCGTCAGGCTCGACCATCTCCATCTAGTTGGAGATATTCGCCTAGACGAAAGAGGCTCTCTAGAGCGAGAACTCGCAAGTACCGGCGCGAGAGTAAGTCGCGGGAGTTCCGACGCCATGATTGTACTCCAAGCTTGGAGGCGCTGGAAGCCAAGCAGTCTAAGAAGAATCGCCGGTGACTACGCGTTCGCGCTGTGGGATGAGCGCTCGGCGGTGTCGCGTCCGCTGAGTTCGTCCAAGCCCTCAATCGTGATCTTCCAACGCATCACCGTCCTCCGCAGGGTCGGCAAGCGCAAACTGTTATATAAATCCTCGCCTTGTAGTCGCCCGCAAGAGCGGCAGGCTGGACCAAAACAGGCCATCGGGAAATCAGGGCGGCCGTGAGCATGAAGCTTCGCATTCAGCGTTGGAGGTGTCGAAATAAAGCTTGCAAGCGGCAAACGAGCTTAACAAGCAACGCCTTCATATCTGCGTCGCCCGAATGCGAACGCTCGGTTGCCCGTTTCGACCGCGAGCGGCGCGACCGCCAACGCCCAGACCGGAAGGTTTTTGAGGATCGGCTGAGATCGTTCGATTGCAGCATCGGGCGCTCCACCGGATTGTTAGACGGCGCCGAGAGTGCCACACCTTCGCCGTCCGCCTCATACCGTCTTCGCGTCGGAATCCACCAACC
The DNA here is from genome assembly GCA_964567505.1 of uncultured Chthoniobacterales bacterium. GTDB lineage: Bacteria > Verrucomicrobiota > Verrucomicrobiia > Chthoniobacterales > JAFAMB01 > JAFAMB01. Next base: position 1,023 of record CAZMNG010000807.1, on the reverse strand, counting down.
TCACGAGTGATGCGATCACGGGCTGACCGTAGGATATCGGATGGGTTTTGGGCCATCATTGATATGACGAGGGCCAGCAAGGGGAACTTTTGAAGTTTCCTTCGTGGGGGGGACGACACTCAGGTGACAATTCCTTGTTGGCTAGCGCGACGAGCGCGCTCAGGGGCAGGACAGGAAAAACATTCGTCCATGTCCAATGCTTCGAAACTACAACTTCGGAATTATCCGTAAAAGCTGCTCCAAAAAATTTATAATCATTGCCAAGGTCAAACCACTCTTGTCTTGCTCTAATAGAATACAAAAATCCATGGATCTCACTAGAGCCAACGGCAACGTTCTCTATCAACAATAGACGCTCGCCATCTGCGTCAGGCTCAGCGTATAATACCGAATGTTCTCCATGAAACACTTCCGTCTTTACCCATTTAGCGTTGTTTGCGTCACGTTTCCATAAGAGCACACGATTGCTATCATCGGCGGTAACTATTGCATCGCCAGATTGGCCGACGAAAAATCCAGAAGTCGGTGGCTCCGAGAGAGGGATCATGCCAATTTCACCCTCCGCGCGCGATCGGGAGGCTATGACACGATCGAAGTCGTATATCCTCACTCCCGAAGGTTGCAACCCCAGCATCCGCTTCCAATCAGCTGAGAACTGTATGCAGTACGCTTCGTCAAGGTTGATGACTACCGTATCTTTATCGTTCACCACTCGAATCTCGTGCTTCCCAGGAGCGGGATAAAATATTTTTCGATCGTCTGGCAAAATATCGCTGTGAGCCCGAGGAAACAAGGATGAAAAGCCGACACAATCGCCATGATGTAAGGTCTTAGACGGTTTTTCGGTTCCAATAATGCTTTGTGTCGGAGTCGAGAACAAAGTATCGCTTCTCCTCGGCGTGGAGCCGAAGTCGTGCGCTACAACGCGCCCAATTTCGGATTCAACGACGATAAAACGGTCTCGGCCACTAAATCGCGCATGGGTCACTATGGTCGGGTGCCGGTAATTTACCTTTACGTCAC
>CAZMNG010000806.1:0-2738 GCA_964567505.1 uncultured Chthoniobacterales bacterium | reverse complement strand
AGTACCTCAAGCGATTCCCGGCGTATCTGCAACAGTTGACGATGGAAAGTAACGGCAAACACGTCACGCTCGAAGGGATCGAAGTCGACTATGCGACCGGGCCGATCTATTGGGGCGAACCGGGAACGAACGGCCAGCACTCGTTCTATCAGTTGATTCACCAGGGAACACGGCTGATCCCATGTGACTTCATCGCGTTTGTCGAGGCGCTCAATCCTCTGGGCCGGCACCACGATATGCTCCTGGCGAACGTCTTCGCCCAGACCGAAGCGCTGGCATTCGGTAAGACGCCCGAGCAGGTGAAGGCCGAGGGCACAGTCGATTCGCTGGTGCCCCATCGAGTTTTTAAGGGCAATCGTCCGTCGAACACAATCCTTGCCAACCGGCTCACGCCTCAAACTCTGGGTAGGCTCGTTGCACTCTATGAGCACAGTGTCTTTACCCAGGGGACCATCTGGAACATCGACTGCTTTGACCAGTGGGGGGTGGAATTGGGCAAGGTGCTGGCCCAGCGGATCGTGCCGGAACTGGAATCCGAAACGGAACCCAAACTCGGGCATGACAGTTCCACTAACTCTTTGATCCGCCGTTACCGCCACCTGAAGAATAAAAGATTATGAATATCGGTTATGATAAGCCTCTGTGCATCCAGCCATTCGATCATCGTGGCTCGTTTCAAACGAAGTTGTTCGGTTGGAAGGGAAGGCTAACTGACGAGCAAACCGGTCAGATCGCTGCCTCTAAAGAGGTGATTTATGACGGATTCAAGGTCGCCATCGCCGCCGGCGTGCCCAAAGAGAAAGCTGGGATCCTGGTAGATGAACAGTTCGGAGCAGCCATTCTGCGCGACGCAACGGCGAATGGCTATACGACCGCGTCTCCGGCGGAAAAGAGCGGGCAAGACGAGTTTGATTTCGAGTACGGCGCGGATTACGCCAAACATATTGAAGCCTTCCAGCCGACCTTTTGTAAGGTTCTGGTGCGATATAATCCTGAGGGTGAGGAGGCCCTGAACCGGCGGCAGTCCGACCGTCTGCGACGCCTATCTGAATACCTGCATTCCGGGGGTCGCAGTCTCTTCATGTTCGAGCTGCTGGTACCGGCGGAGAAAGCGCAGCTCGATCGAGTCAATGGAGACAAGAAGATCTACGACGTTGAGATCCGTCCTGGACTGATGGCGCGCGCAATAGAGGAGTTGCAGGATGCAGGAGTTGAAGCCGACGTCTGGAAGATTGAGGGGCTCGACCGTCGCGAGGACTGTGAGAAGATTGTGGCCGTTGCGCGCCGGAACAATCGGGACAAGGTGGGCTGTATTATTCTGGGCCGAGGCGAAGACGACAAAAAGGTACGGGAATGGTTGACGACTGCGGCGGCAGTCCCGGGATTCATTGGTTTCGCGGTTGGACGTACGATTTTCTGGGAGCCGCTGGTTGCACTGCTTGGAAATAAGACGACCCGCGAGCAAGCCGTTGCCGAGATCGCTCGTCGTTATCGGGAGTTCGTCGACATCTTTGACCCCACCTGTGTATCCTGAGCCGAACATGACATGCCGAAGGACTGGTAGAAGATTCAGTGAACAACCCGTCAGCAAATCCATTTTGAAAAAAGAGCAATCACCTCTGAAGAAAGGAATCGAATAATGCAGCTCGGAATGATCGGACTTGGAAGAATGGGCGCCAATATGGTGCGACGCCTTTTGAGAGCGGGCCACGACGGCGTGGTTTTCGACGTTTCGCCGAAAGCGGTACAAGAGCTGGTTCAGGAGAAGGCATCTGGTTCCTCCTCGCTGGCCGATCTTGTCCAGAAACTCGCGAAGCCACGGGCGCTCTGGCTGATGGTGCCGGCGGCGATCGTGGACAAAACGATCGCTGAGCTCGAGCTATTGCTCGAGCCGGGCGATATTCTGATTGATGGTGGCAATTCCTATTACGTGGACGATATCCGGCGAGCCAAAGAACTCGCGACCAAAAGCATCCATTACGTGGACGTCGGAACGAGCGGCGGTATTTGGGGTTTAGAGCGAGGTTACTGCATGATGATCGGAGGCGAGTCCGCGGTCGTGAAACATCTCGACCCGATCTTTGCGACGCTGGCGCCGGGCATCGGCGACATTCCTCGCACACCGGGTCGCGACAAACTCGGCACCACATCCGAGTTGGGATACCTGCACTGCGGTCCCAACGGCGCTGGCCACTTTGTCAAAATGATCCACAATGGCATTGAGTATGGAATCATGGCTGCCTATGCCGAAGGGCTAGGGGTCTTGCGTGACGCCAACATTGGTAAACAGCAGCATGCAATCGACGCTGAAACGACGCCGCTACGCGATCCTGAGGCCTACCAATACGACCTCGATCTCAGTAGCATCGCCGAGGTGTGGCGTCGCGGCAGTGTGATCGCCTCGTGGTTGCTGGATCTGACGGCGATTGCGCTAGCCAAGGACCCGGCGCTCTCGGGATTCACCGGCCAAGTCTCGGATTCGGGCGAGGGCCGATGGACCATCAAGGCCGCTATCGACGAAGGCGTTCCAGTACCGGTACTGACCACGGCCCTGTACGAACGATTCAGTTCGCGGGGCGAATCCGATTTTCAGGACAAGCTCCTCTCGGCGATGCGGTTGGAATTCGGCGGTCATTTGGAGAAGTCGGCGAAAAAGTGAGGAGCAAACAATGCGCCGGCGCTATTAGTTCATTGCAAAAATAAGCGAGATTAAATGAGATATGCTCACTCGCGCCCTT
>CAZMNG010000805.1:0-2748 GCA_964567505.1 uncultured Chthoniobacterales bacterium | reverse complement strand
ACATTCAGCTTAGTGACGGCAGCTTCATTGCTATTGGTAAGTCTGGTGCTGGCCGGTCCTCTTTCGATCGACTTTACGGGAAGTTTTAACTTAAGTCCTGCTCCTTTCACCAGTTCTTCGTACAAGCTCCTTTACACGCCGAAACCAAACGATGGCCCGGTGTCGATCTGCGTGGAGTTCAAAATCGACCGCGTAAAAGCGCCGGAATTCTTAAGACTAATGCGTGATGTGCGCCTCATCCATCTGCGGAATGGAGCTTACCGTTGGCAGCTGTCCAAAGACCTCACCGTGCCTAGCACCAACAACGGGAACGACTTTAAGCGCCGCAGGCGCGACTCGAAAACAGCCTGGGCTGAAGCGAAGCGGAGGCCCAGGATTGCTTTTTTAAAAAGTGAGTGAGCGCTGAAGGCGCGGCCAGAACAAGACGCAAAGTTCAGGATGGACGTAGTGTACGCTAAAACACATCTGTCCAAAATAAGGATTTCACAAAGATGTTGTGGGACAGCGCCAGTACAAATCCCCGGCAAAACAGCACCTGAAGCGACTTCGGAGGGCTTCTCCAACCTTTAACCGCAGATTTTGGTCGCGCGTGTTAGGGGCAGGGTCGTGTCTGCACATTCGATCCGACGGCCGCCGGATCGAATGTGCAGACTCGACCGTACGGGAACACGCTTGAACAACGAGCACGACTATGAGCAACGACTCGCGCCGAGGACGAGGAGGATTAGATTATGCAATCCAGGTGAAGGGATTATCCCAAACCCTGCTTAAGCATAGACTTACCAGTCCGTGACCGGATACGCTGCGCGTGAACGCAAAACGTTACGGCGCCGGGACGGGAGCATACGCGACCCGCGTGTAGAAATGTTAGAAGGCAGAGGCATAGAGTTCGGGTCTTTGTCCTGCCCGAGCTGAGGGGCTTGGTGTTCGAGGCTCCGACCAGACCGGAGGACTCGGGCACTCGACAAGACACAGGCGGGGACGCCTATGCTCCGTTTGGCCAGCGCAAAGGAGCAAAGCTTTCCGGTCAAAGCATACATTTGCTGCTCTGTGTCCGGACACGTTGCGCGCGAACACAAACGATTCTCGGCGCTCTTTCAGCGCTCAGCCGCTTGGTGGGACGGAATTCCTGCGCCTCCGTCCGGCCCTGGACGGACTCCGACCCAGGCTTCAATCCGGTCGCGCCTTCGGCACGTAAGCGCAGGTTGCTTCAACCCGTTCCTCAATGATCAACGACGGACCACTGAACCGAAACAGTCGGTAGACTGATAAGTAAGCGTAAACTCCGCTGTGCAAGATCCAAATGCCGAGTTCGCCGGTCTCAGTATTTTCCCAGACCAAATCCGCCTGCCCGTTGCCCAAAAAGTCGGCTGCGCCTCCTATATGCCACTGAGGGGGCACAGACGGAAGCATAATGAAGTATGCGTACACGCCGTTGTTGAGTATCCAGATTCCACGTTCGCCCGTTGTCGTATTCTCGAGTACGAGGTCTGCCTGGCCGGTGCCGAGAAAATCTGCGGCACCTGCGATATGCCACTGAGGCGGCGCCGAGGGCAGCGGAATGGAATATGAATAGACGCCGTTATTCAGTATCCAGATTCCACGTTCGCCGGTTGCGGTATGCTCCCAGACGAGGCCTGCCTGTCCCGTGCCGAGGAAATCGGCTGCGCCGACGATTTGCCACGGAAGCGAGACTGTGGGGAGAGCGATTGAATAGGAGAAGACCCCGTTGTTAAGTATCCAGATTCCGCACTGGCCTGTAGCCAGATTTTGGCAGACAAGGTCGCTTTGGCCGTTGCCAAGAAAATCGCCTACGCCTGCGATCTGCCATTCGGTCGGCGCACTCGGAAGATAGTAGGCGGATGAATAAAGCCCGTTTTTGAGCAGCCAGATAGCGCGCTGGCCGGTAACAGTATTCTCGAACACCAGATCAGCCTGGCCATTACCGTTAAAATTTTTTGCGGTAGGTAAGCTTGATTTTGCCAGTGCCCGAAACAGTTGGAGGGCATTCGGTGTGCCGAGCCCGGTGCAAAGATTAAACCCCGGACCCGCATTATAGAATCCGTTTGCGCCGTTGCTGCCCGTAACGATCTCCATGAAACCGGGTTCGCCGAGCTGCGGATTTAACGGGTAGATCTGGGGACCTAACAGACCAAGAGGAGCCTGGCTGGAATTGGCGCGCCCCTGGTTGATCCTCGCGCAGATTGGGGCCCAGCATGGGGCGCCCCAACTCGTGCCCCCGACTATGTAAACGGTGCCGTTCAGAATCAGGTAGCCACCGGTATTCAGGTCGGCTACGAAAGCGACATCCGGCACAAGGCGCCCTGAACCGGATAGATCCGCACTGTGGCTCCGGGCGCCAGGCCGCTGCTCCATTCCGTATCAAGCGTCTCTTCACCGGAAGGGGCTGGTGTGGCAGGACCCTCCTTGGACGTTTGTTTTTGATGGCGCAGCGACAGGCAGCACGAATTTCGACCTTCCTTACCGCTATGTTCGGCAGTTCAGTGTGCGGCATTAACCTGAACTTTTCACCCGGCCTGGGCCGGATGAAAAGTTCACCCGTCGCCCCGAACGGGGCCAGGGCGATCCGGACCCAGGCCCATAAGCGTTTACTTAAGCAAAGCCTCGGCGGGTGAATGCATTTTGTCCCGGAGGGACAGGATGATAGTAGCCAGGTACGAAGTGCCTGGGTCGCGATACAGAAAGACCGCCGTCCCGGAGGGACGGTCGAAGTCATTGTCAGTCCCG
>CAZMNG010000804.1:0-2759 GCA_964567505.1 uncultured Chthoniobacterales bacterium | reverse complement strand
ACAATTATTGGGCCTGACAGCTATAAAGATCTCGCTCCTACGGAGCGTGCTTTTGGCATTCAAAATGTCCAAACTGCAGGGGCCGTGTCTGCAGCAGACACGGCCCCTGGCTAAAATTCTTTTCTCGAGTCCGCAGTTAATCCGAGGCAATCTTTGACCAGGGCCAAGTTTATGGAAACTTCCTTCGAGTACGGCCGAACTCCCTGAAGGCTAACTTCCCAACGCCCTTTACTTTATGCAGATACAAGCACCCAAGACTGAGATCCCGCAACTTGCGAAACCTCCCAAGCCGCTCTGGTTCAAAGAAGCGATCATTTACCAGCTTCACATCAAAACCTTTTGCGATGCGAATAATGATGGAATCGGAGATTTTCAGGGACTCTTAAACAAGCTGGATTATCTCAAGAATCTCGGCGTTACCGCGATCTGGCTTTTGCCCTTCTACCCGTCGCCGCTGCGGGATGATGGATACGATATCGCTGATTATTTCACGGTAAATCCCTCCTATGGGACTCTCGACGACTTTAAGCATTTTCTGGATGCGGCTCACGACGCCGGCTTGCGTGTCATTACCGAGCTCGTACTGAATCACACCAGCGACCAGCATTTGTGGTTCCAGAAATCCCGGCGCGCTGCCCCCGGAGATCCGTGGCGGGACTATTACGTTTGGTCCGATGACCCGACCAAATACAGCGAAGCCCGCATCATTTTTAAAGACTATGAAACAAGCAACTGGACATATGATCCAGTTGCGAAGTCATATTTCTGGCACCGGTTTTTTTATCATCAGCCCGATCTCAACTATGACAATCCTGAGGTTAAGGCCGCTGCATTCAAAATACTTGAGTTCTGGCTCGATCTTGGCGTCGATGGGCTCAGGCTCGACGCAGTCCCGTACCTGATCGAACGAGAGGGCACAAGCTGCGAGAATCTGCCCGAGACACATCGTATTCTGCAGGAACTGCGCGCACGGATCGATGCGAAGTACGACGATCGCATGCTGCTGGCTGAGGCCAACCAATGGCCGGAGGATGCCGTCGCCTATTTCGGAACGGGAAATGAATGCCACATGGCGTTCCACTTTCCGCTGATGCCGCGAATGTTCATGTCTCTGCAGATGGAGGATCGTTATCCCATTGTTGATATCCTCGAACAGACACCCCCAATTCCGGACAACTGTCAGTGGGCAATCTTTCTCCGAAACCATGACGAGCTGACCCTCGAGATGGTGACCGAGGAAGAGCGCGACTACATGTATCGCGTCTACGCGCGCGACGCGCGTTCGAGAATCAACCTTGGGATACGCAGACGTTTGGCGCCGCTCTTAAGCAATAACCGGCGGAAACTGGAGCTCATTCATTCGTTGCTGTTCTCGCTGCCCGGAAGCCCGATCCTTTATTACGGGGACGAGATCGGGATGGGAGATAACATCTACCTCGGCGACCGTAACGGTGTCCGAACCCCGATGCAGTGGAGCTCGGATAAGAACGCCGGGTTTTCACGCGCCAACCCGCATTCCCTGTTCCTGCCCGTCAACATTGATCCAGAATTCCATTACGAAGCGGTCAATGTCGAGGTCCAGGAGACAAACTTGTCTTCGCTGCTCTGGTGGATGCGGCGAGTGATCGCCATCCGCAAAAGATTCCCCGCGTTCGGTCATGGCGATTTCCGGATGCTGACGCCGACAAACAACAAAGTGCTGGCATTCACGCGCACGTACGACAGCCAGACAATTCTTGTCGTGGTAAACCTTTCGCGGTTCTCGCAGGCCGTCGAACTCGATCTATCGGATTGGACCGGGCACGTCCCGGAAGATACTTTCGGTCACGGAAAGTTTCCGATTATCCGGGACAACAAATACCCGATCACCCTCGGTGCACACACGTCGTTCTGGCTGTTGCTCACGCCGCCGGATGTGGCACGCACCTCGGACGGCGACCACTCGCTGCCGATGATCCAGTACAACGGAGACCCGGCATGGTGGTCGACCGCCGCAGGGTCCCGGTTCGTCGATCGTGAACTGGCGAGCTATATCAAGAACAGCCGTTGGTTCCGCAGTAAAACACGCGTGGTTCTGAGTGTCGGCATTCTCGATGTTGTGCCTTTTCCGGGCGAAAACCTCGGGCAGTTGCTGATTGTCGGGTTCAACTTTGCCGAAGGTCCACGCGAATTGTATGCGTTGCCCGTGCGTATCGTCTCCGGAGACGAAGCGCGCACCGCCGAAGTCGAATACCCGGCGGCTGTCATTGCGCGCGCCGGGCAGGAGGGCGCTCTGCTGGTCGATGGGGTCGTTAGCCAACCGATTCACCGTGCCCTGCTGGAGGTGATTTCGGAGGGCCGAACGCTTGCCGGCAAAACCGGAAAACTCGTTTCGAGCAAGTCCTCCCGGCTGGTGGAGCTCACCAACGACGGCCTCCCGCAGGAAAGCAGGATTCTAAAGGTCGAACAAAGCAACAGCTCGATTATTTACGACGCCAAGATCTATTTGAAGCTGTTTAGAAAACTCGAGGAAGGGATCAACCCGGATCTGGAGTTGACCAAGCAACTGACAGAGAAATGCGGCTTCGAACACATGCCGTATTACCTCGGCGATATTCAGTATGTCGTCCGCGGCCAGGAGCCGGCGTCGCTCGTGATGATCCAGTCTTACACGCCCAGCGAACAGGATGGCTGGTCTCACACGCTGGGTGCCGTCAGCCGCTATTTCGAGCGGGTCCTGGCTGAGCCCCAAACCCCGGCGGCCCCGTCGGTCGGTCTCT
>CAZMNG010000803.1:0-2765 GCA_964567505.1 uncultured Chthoniobacterales bacterium | reverse complement strand
ACTGACCTGGCGTGGTGCCTGCGACTGGTTCAGGCGGTAAAAGGTCCGTCCGTCGGCTGCTGCGTGCTTTTCGAGATAGCCGCGATTCACTAACGCCGCTAGAGACTTCTGGACCTGCGGCAGCCAGTTTTTGATCGCCCGCTCCGATACCCACCACACCATGATGCCATCGACCGTGTCCTGGGCTTCGGGATGCTCCCGGAGATAGCGAAGGATCTCAAGCGCGAAGCTTGGCAGCCGGCCATCTTGGCTTTCTCGAAGCAAGGGACTAAAAACTCGGAGCGAAGCAAAATCACTCACAATGTATTCTCCTGATGTGTTTCATCGGCACGACGACCGCCTGCGATAGCCCCTCGACTTCCACCACCGCAAATGCTTCTTGTTGACTGCCTGCATCCGAAACATCGATGACTTTTCCCTGCAATTGGTCTTTGCCATGAAGTTCCATGAGGATTTGCACGGGTTCGGGGACGTAAGCATCGCAGATTTGAAAATTGACCCAGCTGTTTCGCACACTTTTTTCAGGTTCTTGCTGGAGGGGATTTAGCGCTTGATTGTCTGCCGATCTCAACAGCTTGGCGTGTGCCAACTTGATAGGAGAAACTTGTTCTCTCATGGACCTCAGATGGAAAAATCATGCCGCCAAAATCTTTATTTTGGCCGATCGCTTTAGCGCTTGCGCGCTCAGGGCGGAAAGAGCGTTCCGGGTTGTTGCCGATCCTTCCGGAACGTCGCTTCCGATTCAATGCGCTTTAATTTCAGCTGGTACTTGCGCACTTTGTTGTAAACACTGCGGGCCGTGATCCCCAGAAGCCGTGCGATCTGCGATTGATTGCCCCGCATGCGGTCCATCGCAGCTTCCAATGCGCTTCGTTCGCAGCTTTCCATCGTCCGCGCCAGATTCCAGTCGTTTACCTCCAGCACGCGCACGAGAGAGTTCCCAAGAGTTGGAGAATCCAGGACGTTCACGTCCGGTTTCCGCGCCACCGGCTCCTCTTCGGTCCCAGACAATTGCACCAATATTTCAACCGGCAGGTCACTGATGCTCAGTGGCAAATCTGTTGCTCTGCGTACCAGCGCCTGGCACACAAAATTTTCCAGTTGGCGTACGTTGCCAGGCAATTCGATCTGCCGCAGGGCTTCCAGAAAATCATCGCCGACTGCAAGTGTACCAACGGGGGTGAGCGACTTGTGCTTCTGTAGAAAATGCTGCACCAGCGGCGCTAGATCGTCCGGACGGTCACGCAACGGTAGCACTTGAATGGACAGGACGTTGAGCCGATGAAAAAGGTCGGCGCGAAATTTATGCTGCTTAATCATCTGCTCGAGATCGCGATTGCTTGCCGCGACCACGCGCACGCTCACTTTTGCCTCGCGGTCTTCACCGACGCCAAGTACGCGACTTTCCTGTAGTACGCGCAACAGCCTGGTCTGGAGCGAGACCTCGAGGTCTGCAATTTCGTCGAGAAACAGGACCCCGCCTTCCGCGGAGCGAATCAGGCCTTTGCGCTCGCGTTCAGCGCCGGTAAACGCTCCGCGGCGATGGCCGAAAAATTCGCTCTCGGCCAGCGAGGCGCTGATCGCACCGCAATTTACCGCGACGAATGGTCCCCGACTGCGATTCGGGTCGAGGTGATGCACGGCACGTGCGAGCCCTTCTTTGCCCGTCCCAGTCTCGCCCGTGATGAGGACCGGCAAGTTACTTAAAGTGCTGAATCGGATTACCGAGCGGAAAACCCCCATCATCGTGGCACTCTCGCCGACCATTCCCAGGCCATGCATAATCGCCATAACCTCGCGCCCTTCGCTGCGCTTCTTCGTCTCGGCGCGCACGCTCCGCTCGATCAGTTGACGCAGGTCGCGCGCGAATTCCGTGCTGGAGCCGTCGAGCAACTGCACGGCTCCTGCCAGGAGCGGGAGACATTTGGTTCTGATTGGCCAGGCTCCGCTGCCCTCCTCGCAGGCTATGACCTCGAACCCTTTAGCCTTCAAATCGCGGATAGCCTGCATGCTAACTCCAAGGGGGTTGGGCCCCGTCACTGCCACCGCGACGCAGCATTCCGCACAGCACTGGACGAGCCGCAGATCCGCTAGGTCTTCAACGAAGACTGGATGCGCTCCCGCGCTTTTAGTGATCTTACTAAGTCTTTGCCAGTCGCTGCGCCGTTGATCCCACAAAATCACACGACAAGCGTCTTCGTCCGAGCAGTCAGACCGCTCTAAGCTTCCGGCAATTGAATCAGTGACTTCCACGCGGGACCCTCGCACTCTTAGGCCGCTGAATTGCTTACATTTACATCGGCTTCTTTGGGAATAGGCACCGTCCGAGCGACAATAAGCCCTCTGCTCGCTCGCTCTTGGTTGCCTGAGAAGGAGAGGCTAACGGTCTAGATACCATACGGTCGATCATACGGATTATAGCCGCGTGATCAGTAAACATCAGTTAATTGGAAACTTGGCGGTTTTGAGCAGTGGTGGAAAGCTCAGCGTTAATTTCCTCTCCCAGTTTGAAAGATTGGTTCCCTGCTAAAAGGAGAGAGCGTGGATGGCAAACATTTCCGCAGCACTCCTCTCTACAGCGATCCACTATTTATTTACAATCGAGCGAGACCCTGGACCAGGCGACGCCACGCACTAAAAGCGTTGGGGGAAAAGGATATCGGACGACAAAAAACTATAGTCATAAGAATTTAGCCACAAGGAATTGCTTGGGCGCATCTCCGATTTGTTAAAAATTTTGCTGGCCTACTTTACTTTTTCATGGA
>CAZMNG010000802.1:0-2767 GCA_964567505.1 uncultured Chthoniobacterales bacterium | reverse complement strand
CTCGTCGTCGAAGCTGTCAAAGAACGGGAAGAATGGGAGATTATCAACCATCCGAATTTTGGATTGCTGAACGAAGTTGTCCCCGGCCAGCGCATCAACGCCCGGAAAGGCACGCCCACACCCGATGATATCGACGATCTGCTGACGCTGGTCTGGAAAAAGCCGGCATTTTTTCTGGCCCATCCGAAGGCGATTGCGGCTTTTGGCCGCGAAGCGACCCGACGCGGTGTGCCGCCGGCCACAGTGAGCCTATTCGGATCGCAATTCGTTACCTGGCGCGGAATTCCGTTTGTCCCAACGGACAAGTTGGCAATCAGCTCCGAGGGCCAAACGAGCATTCTGCTCCTGCGCGTCGGGGAAACTCAGCAAGGAGTAATCGGGCTCCAAAAGGCAGGCGTAACCGGAGAAGTGGAACCTGGGTTGTCCGTCCGGTACATGGGCACGAACGACAATTCAATTGCGTCGCATCTTGTGACACGCTATTTCTCGACCGCTGTTCTGACAGACGACGCTATCGCCCGACTCGACAACGTCTCGGTAAACTTCTATCACGAGTATGTCTACCCAACAGCTTGAGTCTGAGCTCTCTCCGGCGACGGCTGAATCGTCTGACACAGCGTTAATCACTCGTCTGGCAAAAGAGTATTACGCAGACGTGACTAGTACGGCGCCGAGCTCGGGTCTTCCAGACTCCGGATTCCCGCCTGCGGTCGCCGGGGTCCCTTCATTGCCGACCGGCGCTGTGCCAAGCTTTTTCGAGTTCCCGGGCAGTGCGGTGGTCGATGATGGTCTTGCTCAGGGGTATCCCGTGGCGACCGGACGGAATCATCCGCCCGTGCATCGCGCGCTTGAGGCGGAGGTCGACCACCCCGAGAGCATTGCACCCTCCGGCGCACACGACCCGGATTCCGGGAAATCGTACCCATTCGGGGAGCCGACGGTCGATGGGACGATAAATGGAGCCTACACAATTGCCGCATCGCGCTCGGTAGCAGAGACGTTGCCGCGCATTGAGCTCCGCGAAAGTCCGGAATTTTACTTCATCGAGCCTCCAAACGGGTTTGCCCCTTCGGCTGTTCCAGAGCGCGACTCAGTCCCGACGCTCTCTGTCTTCGACGTGGAGGCCCTCCGTCGCGATTTTCCGGCACTCAATCAGCGTATCAATGGCCGCCGGATCATTTGGCTGGATAACGCTGCCACAACCCAAAAGCCAAACAGCGTTATTAATTCAGTTTCGGATTTTTATCGGCACGACAATTCGAACATCCATCGCGCTGCCCACACTCTTGCGAGGCGAGCCACCGATTTGTTCGAAGCCGGTCGCAAAAAGGTGAGGCAGTTCCTTGGAGCGGCCGATGCGAAGGAAATTGTGTTTCTGCGCGGAACGACGGAGGCGGTTAACCTCGTGGCACAAAGCTACGGGCGAAAACATATCGGGCAGGGCGACGAAATTATTCTCACCGAACTTGAGCATCATGCAAATATCGTTCCCTGGCAGTTGCTTGCAGAGCAAGTTGGCGCGGTAATCCGCGTGGTGCCTATTAACGACAACGGCGAAGTGCTTCTGGACGAGTTTTCAAAACTGCTCGGGCCCAGGACCAAGTTTGTCTCTGTTGCACACGTGTCGAATTCGCTGGGAACGATCGTTCCCGTCGAACCGATTATCGCACTTTCTCACGCGCACGGTGTTCCCGTCTTGATCGACGGTGCCCAGTCGGCGCCGCATCTGCCAGTGAATGTGACAGCGATAGATGCAGATTTCTATGTCTTCTCCGGACACAAGATTTACGGACCGACCGGAATTGGAGCGCTGTATGGAAAACGTCAATTACTCGAAGAGATGCCCCCGTATCAGGGCGGCGGTCACATGATACGAGACGTTCGTTTTGAAAAGACAACTTATCAGAATGCTCCGGAAAGATTCGAAGCTGGAACTCCGGATATCGCCGGCGTTGTCGGTCTTGCAGCGGCTATCGATTATCTGATAAACGTTGGGATTGCACCGATCGCGAGCTATGAGCACGCGCTGCTCGATTACGCTGCAAATGCGCTTGCAACTGTTCCTGGCCTTCGGCCGATAGGCACCGCAGTCAATAAAGCGAGTGTTGTCTCATTTGTAATACCGGGAATACCGATTGAGAATATTGCGCGGCATCTGGACAACCATGGAATCGCGGTACGAGCCGGGCACCATTGTGCACTTCCAGCCCAGCGCCATTTCGGACTCGAGGGCACGGTCCGCCCTTCCCTTGCGTTCTACAATACATACGAAGAAGTCGACACTCTCGTGCAGGTCCTTCACGGCTTGCCGAAACCGTGACTCGTGTCACCCAGAAAGGAAAACTGTGAAAACAATCACACCGTCTGAGATGGACAAACTGCTCACCACCGAACCTGATCTTGTAATGATCGACGTTCGTACTCCGGCTGAATTTTCCGAAGTGCGTGCGACGCGGGCGAAGAATGTGCCGCTCGACACTGTTCGACCGAAAGTTCTTTTTGAATCCGGCAACCTGAGAAAGGACCGGCCGGTCTATTTAATTTGCCGCACCGGCGCACGTGCCGCGAAAGCCGCAGAAAAATTTGCTGCGCAAGGATTTGACCAGGCCGTTGTCGTCGAAGGCGGAACCGAGGCTTGGGGGGCGGCCGGGTTGCCCCTGGAACGATCTGCTTCCAAGGCGATCAGCCTGGAACGTCAGGTCCGCATCGCAGCCGGGGCGCTCGTGCTGACTGGCGTACTTCTCGCCTATTTTGTAAATCCCGCATT
>CAZMNG010000801.1:0-2769 GCA_964567505.1 uncultured Chthoniobacterales bacterium | reverse complement strand
TTGCCGGGCCAAGGGAAAGCACCCTTCACCTTTCGTGGTCACCGGATGGGAAGATCATCGTTTCAGTCAATCAATATGGATAACCCAGAAATCGTTGCGTATCTGAAGACCCATTGCGGGTGGAGTAACGGTGTCCGCGCAGTTCTGGCAAAATACAATTTGCCGTACGACGAAAAGGACATCATCAAGAACCCCGCGTTTCGGTGGGAAATGGAACAGAAAAGCGGTCAGCCTCTTTCTCCCTGCATCGAGATCAACGGGACGGTGCTCGCCGATGTCAGTGGCGAAGAAGTGGAACATTACCTTGTGACCAACCATTTGGTTCAGGCTAACGCGGCACCGAGTGATGTCCCGTTAAATGCCCCTTGCCCGCCCGAACAACACGAAGCGAACGTCTTCTTCAGAAGGTAGTTTTTTATTACTCGACAAATTCCGGCGTCACGTCGCCAGGAATGAGACCTTGCTTGCCTGCCCGGCCGAGAAATTCACGAATTGCGCTCCGGCCGGTGGGACCGTAGTCGATCGTGAAATCGTTGACATACATCCCAATGAATCGGTCTGCCCCGGCTTCATCCAGTCCGCGCGCGAGCGGCATTGAATGTGCCAGGCCGGCTTTCCGATGTCTGAGCCCGTAGGCGATGCTCTCCTTCAGGATTTCAGAGATCTCTTTTTGGGTCTCCCATGGAATATCCTTTCGGACGACATTCCCTCCCAACGGAAGCGGCAGGCCGGTCACAGATTTCCACCAGGATCCAAGATCGAGCGCCAGTTTGAATCCCTGGTTCGCATACGTGATCTGCCCCTCGTGAATGATCAAGCCCACGTCGGCTCTGCCGGCCTTCACCGCGTCGAAGATCTCGTCGAACGGAATCGTCACTGTTTTGACTTCGCCGGCAAATAGACGCAGCGCCAGATAGGCGCTCGTCTTAACCCCTGGAATCGCAATCGTCTTTGACTCCACCCAGTCCCGGACCGCCTCTGCTCCGATCGGCGGTTCCTGGAGAGTCACAAGCATCGGACCGTATCCGTCTCCCATGCTGGCGCCGCACGGGAGCAAGGAATATTTGTCGGTAAGATAGGCGTAGGCATGTATCGAGACAGCAGAGACATGCAATTCGCCGCGTAACGCCCGCTGGTTGAGTGTCTCGATGTCCTGCTGAATATGTTTAAACCGATGCGCACGCAGATCGATCTTGTTCTCGGCCATGGCGTAAAACATGAACGCGTCATCCGGGTCGGGTGAATGGCCAAGAAGAAAATCCATAGTTCGCATACTAGCCTGCATCGCTCACAAATCCTTCGAAAACTGTCATGCTGCGGGTGTGGTTTACGAACCGGCGTGTCCATGTGAGCGCGTCATATTTCTTTTTCGCAAGGCGACCCCACCTTCATTTGTTGTCATTCCTGTGCCGCTCGAATGCTTGCATCTTGTCCAGAGCGTCTTGTGCAGGGCTAGAAAGCCACCGAACGTGCCTCAATCCGAGTAGCGATGCGCACGCCGGACTTCGTCTTCCATCACGCGCCATTTCGAGTGCTGCTTCGGAGCGTAGAAGAGGTACGTGATTCCGCCTGCAACGCCAAACAGGACAAAGTACGCAAATCCAAGCAGCGAAATTAAAACGCCGATCTGGTTCGGCACGTTGCAAAGGTCATGCAACAAAATCTGCAGAAGCGACTCGCGGAACCCGATCCCACTCGGTGTGATCGGCAACGAAATAATCGCTGTCACGATCGGCATAATCGAACACATATCGAAGACCGAGACCCGCGCCCCAAGCGCTTTCGCCGTACAATAAAACGCGCCGTAAAATGAAAACAGCACCGGGAACGAAAGCAGAAACGCGTACAGCAGCGATTTCTTTGACTGGGCAAATAACTGGTACGCTTCCGATGTCTCCACGAGGCGATCGCGTAGTGGGAACTGACGCGGGAGCCGCCGCAAAAGATGAAATCCGCTGATAATGAATGAACCAACCATTGCGATCATAAATCCGATCAGCATGCTGAGTAGCACCCACAACAGAACCGTTGCCTGCGGCGTCCGTTGCAGCCAGTGCCACCGAATCACCGTCGTCAAAACCGCTGTCACGACCAGCGCCGCTACACCGATCAGCCGGTCCATCACGACCGTCAGAATTGCTTCTTTCCGTTTGCCCGGAAATTCGCGCATCAAATAGTAAAGGCGGGCAAAATCGCCGCCGGTGTAGCCCGGCATAAACAGATTAAAAAACAGCCCGACGAAAAATAGCATAATCGCGCGCGGCCAGCTCATGATCATCCCTTGCACACGCATCAAAATCTGCCAGCGTACGACGTTTGCGATTTCCCCGACCAACGCGACAGGGAACCCGATGATAAGCCAGGTCTGGTCCGCTTTCCCAATCGCATTCGCCATCAATGCCCGCTTTTCCGGGCTGTGAAACAGCCAGATCAACATGCCAATCGTAAAGACCGCCTGGAACGTGCGGATGATCGCTTTCTTCATTGAGGAGGATAGGGCCGCACGCCGACCGTTCTGGGTGGTCACGCGATAGCGAGTACCTTGTCGCGTCGCAATGCTTTTCCGAAGATATAGCCTCTGATGATAACGAACAATACCCAACCGAACCGCATTGGCACAACAAATCTGTCCTGGAAACCAAGGCGTTCGCCGTTCGCCGTTCAACATTGCGCCGGCGAACGGCGAACGGCGAACGGCGAACGGCGAACGCCTGGCCTGGCCCGCTCTTGCACGCGTCCCTGGTGCAGTGCAAAGTTCGGCGCCCATGA
>CAZMNG010000800.1:0-2769 GCA_964567505.1 uncultured Chthoniobacterales bacterium | reverse complement strand
CTCGTGATTTTAGGCGCGTCCGGGGACCTGACGAAGCGCAAGCTTCTGCCTTCTCTCTACAATCTCGCATCGTACCAACTGATGCCTGCCGATTTTAGTATTATCGGTGTGGCACGCAGGCCGCTTTCGGACGAAGTGTTCCGGAATCAGCTCGGGAAAGATCTGGCCGAACTGGGAACGCAGCCGGTCGACCCGAATCTCTGGAGCAGGTTCCGTGGTCGGATATCATATTGCTCCGGACAGTTCGACGATCCTGAGACCTACACGAAGTTGAAGCAAGCCTTGGCAAGCTCCGAAAAGGAGTTTCATACAGGCGGCAACGTTGTTTTTTATCTCTCGGTGCAACCGGACTATTTCGGGACGATCGCAAAGAGGTTATCTGAATCGGGGCTATTGGCGGAAGAGAACGGGAGATGGCGTCGGGTGATCATTGAAAAGCCGTTCGGGCACGACCTCCCGTCCGCGCGTGCATTGAATTCCGAACTGACGTCAGTCCTGGAGGAACACCAGATCTACCGGATCGACCATTACCTCGGCAAGGAAACGGCGCAAAATCTGCTCGTTTTCCGGCTCGGGAATGCAATTTTCGAACCGGTCTGGAATCGGCGCTACGTTGACCATGTCCAGCTCACGGTGGCGGAGTCGATCGGCGTGGAGGGAAGGGGTGCATTTTATGAGAGCGCCGGCGCATTCCGCGACGTGATGCAGAATCACATGTTCATGCTTCTCGCGCTCATCGCGATGGAGCCACCCACTTCGCTGGAGGGTGAAGCAATCCGGAACGAAAAGGTTAAGCTGCTGCGGTCGATTCGCCGAACGACACCGGAAGAAGCTCTTAAAAATACGGTCCGCGGCCAATACGGAGAAGGCATGGTCGGCGCCAAAAAGGTTCCAGGATATCGCCAGGAACCGAATGTGAGTCCGAACTCGACCGTGGAAACGTTCGCGGCGGTCAGGCTCATGATCGAAAACTGGCGCTGGGCTGGTGTCCCGTTCTATCTCCGGTCAGGGAAGCGCTTGCCGGCGCGAACCACGAAGATCGTGTTTCGATTTAAGACGCCGCCGCTGTCGCTGTTTGCCACCAACGAAGCGGATCCGATCTCGCCGAATTATCTGATTTTTAATATCCAGCCGGAGGAAGGCATCACCCTTCAGGTGCGCGCAAAGATTCCGGGGCCAACGATCTGTACGCGTTCGGTTCGATTGGATTTTGATTACAACCAATTCGGAAATCGCCAACCGACGACGGGCTACGAAAAACTTCTGTACGACTGCATGGTCGGCGATTCGAGTCTATTTCATCGTTCCGATATGGTCGAAGCCGCCTGGGAAGCAGCGACACCGATTCTCGAAGCGTGGAATAACAATCCGCCAACTGACTTTCCAAACTATGCAGCAGGAACTTGGGGGCCGGAAGCTGCGACGCAGTTGCTTGCAAGAGACGACCATCACTGGTGGCAACAGGACACGTAGCAGGTTAGTTTGTGAAAGGTTGCGGCCGAGAGGCGCTTTAATCCGACGGCGCCGGTATCGGTCGAATCGCCTTAGTTAAGATCCCGGTGCCTTCGAATTGCACGTGCGAAATGACTGTGGATCAGGCTTTAGGGCAATTGCCGGTCCAATCACCGAGATTTCAGGAAACCTCCCAGGCGGGTTACGCGTCAAGAACCTGGTTTAGGCGGCTGAAAATCAGGGTCTCCGCATTGCCAGAGCATAAATGCGAGCAGATCTGTTCGTCTGCGGATCTGTTGCTCCCGCGTGTTTCCGATTCCGTGCCCGCCTTCGTAATCGATATCCAGAAGAACTGGTTTGCCGCTCGTTGTAGCCGCCTGAAATCGGGCCGCGGTTTTTGCGGACATCCAAACCGGGACACGTGGGTCATTGAACCCGTGATAGAAGAGCAGAGCCGGGTATTTCGTTCCGGGAACGATGTGGTCATAGGTGCTCATTTCCCGCAGTGCGTCAAACTCCTCTTTTATTTTTACCGTCCCAAATTCAGGAATATTTGGCGGGCCGTTGGGAGTTTCTTCGAAGCGGAGCATGTCCAAGGCGCCCACAATCGGGCAAGCCGCAGCGAAGAGATCCGGACGCTCTGTCACAGCCCTTCCGATGAGGATTCCGCCGGCGCTCCCTCCCAAACCGGCCAGCTTGTCCTTGGCCGAAACACCACTCCGAATCAAATAGTCGCCGCAAGCAATAAAGTCTTTCCAGGTATTAGGCTTTGTGCTCTTCATTCCGGCCCGATGCCAGGAATCGCCTTCAACGCCGCCGCCTCGCACATGAGCGATGGCTTGCCACATTCCATGTTCGAGTACGACCAGGACTGACGGCGAGTAGGCGGGCTCGTCCACAATGCCGTAGGCTCCGTAGCCCTGCAGCCAAACCGGATGAGTCCCGTCTTTTTTGAATGTTTTCAAACCGAGAAGGGACAACGGAACTGGCATTCCGTCGTAGCTCTTTACCTTCAATTCTTCTGATATCAGGTCCGCGGGATTATCATACGGGCCCTCCGGCACCAATGCCAGGGGCACCAGTTCTGCCTTGTCCGGTTCGAACCTGTAAAAGGCGGACGCTCGCGTCCAACTTGACAAGTGGATCAAGACTCCAGACGCCTCGAGGTCGCCGGTCGATTGGTCCTCCAGATCATAAAAGCTGGGCCATCCCTGATAAGGGAGTGGAATCTCTCTTGGAACGCCTGATTCGCCACCGCCGATTTTGTACAGACGACAATCGACGCCATCTGACGCCGTGAAATAGACGCCATCTTTG
>CAZMNG010000799.1:0-2770 GCA_964567505.1 uncultured Chthoniobacterales bacterium | reverse complement strand
TGGCATTCAGGTCATTGGCTAGGAACTCAAAGATCTTCAGGCCTTTTTCGCCGACGCTGGCACCGCCACCCGACAACGGGTCGATGTAGCCGATTTTAAGGGTATCTTGGGCCATAGCCATCGCCCCGAACGTCGGCAGAGCGAAGACCGCAGCCATCATAATTTTGCGCATCTCAATCCTCCTCGGAATTCGCTTTTTTGGATATTGGCCCTGGCCACGATGAAGGGTCTTAACGTGGGAGGGCACGAAATTTTCGTCTCGTCCCGGTCCTTGTGTCCGACTATTGGGGATATCCCACATGGCCGTCGACCCGAGCGCAACCCTGCCTCGGTTGGCTTTCTTTGTGCAACTTCTAGAGCATTCATGGTCCTATTCCTGGTAACGAAACAAGCAACAGCTATGTTGAAATCGTTTCGAGTTTACGAGTCCATGCCCCGATCAGGCATGGCGTTGCGCAGACCGTTCCTGCAGTAGTCATCTCGATTCTGAGGCGGTCGGCAAGGTTATCGACCATCACCTCTTCTGCCGAGGCAACTCCATAGTGTTCCATCATAGGGAGCAGGCTGCGCACTGTTTCCGCTATGTGTCTGTACATAGGCGAGTCGGGTCCCGCGCCGACGGGCGAGCCCAAAAACATTTCAGGACTCGGCAAGCCGGCTCGTTGGAAGGTAGTGAAAAGCTTCCAACCCATTTCGACGTCTGCGCCTGCCTGCACAAATGTATCGTGAACCCATCCACGACATTTCTCCACGAGGGGACAGGATGGCTCAGAGCGACACACACTAAAAACGAGCTCCTGAAACACCATCAGCCCGCCCGGCCGAACCTGGCGGGCGAAATGGCTGAGAATAGCCGCAGGGTCTCGCAGGTACATCAAAATAAGTCTTCCCACGACGGCATCGACGGGCGCGCGGGCCCTGAATCTGGCTAGATTGTCAACAACTTCAAACGAAACGTTTGATAATCCAGCCTCCGCTGCCCTTTGTCGCGCCCGGTCAATGCCTGCAACTGATCGATCGATCCCGAGAACGCGCCCCGCAGACCCTACAAGTCTGGCAGTCAGAAACGAGACGTCCCCGACGCCGCACCCACAATCGAGTACGTTCATACCAGGCTTGACGCCCGCTCGCTGCATAACGTGTTCGGTGATATCACTAATAAGCTGCGATTGGCTGACCAAACGGCGCAACTCGCATTCCGCATCGCCCAAAACATAGTGTTGGTTCGACGACGCAGGTTCCTTTTCAATACCAGACGGTGGCTGGCCCAAGAGAGAATCTTGCTGCTTCATAGCGTTTGAATCGTCGGTCTTCATTTAGGTACAAAGGGATTGAAAGCGCTGAGTTCCGAAGTTTTTCAAGATTGTTTGGCCGTTCGACCGAAGTCTGGTCCTGCCGTACGGGCGCGTGAAGTGTTCCGGCTTGAAATGTCTGATTTAAATCTTCTATTAGTCTGATAGGGTGACGTGACCAAATGGGGTCAAAGGTGAACCCGGACCATCACTCGGAAGTAGGCGACGCCGCCCGATTCCACACTACTCGCTGGAGCGCGGTGCTACTTTCGGCCCAAAGTCAGGCACCTGGCTCCCAAACTGCGCTCGCCGAGCTGTGCAGGATCTACTGGTATCCCATTTATTCATTTGTCCGTCGGCGCGGATTCAGGCCTGAGGACGCACAAGACCTGACGCAAGGCTTTTTTCTGCATCTGCTCGACCATAAGGCGCTGCGCCAGGTTAGCCCTGTTAAGGGCAAATTCCGCTCCTTCTTAATCGCATCACTGCAGAACTATCTTTCGGATGAAGCAGACAGTGCGCGCTGCCTAAAAAGAGGCGGAAACATTGAATTCGTTCCTCTGGATTTGAGGTCGGCCGAAGATCGTTATCGGCTGGCACCGCTCGATTTTTTGACCGCGGACAAGGTCTTCGATGCCCGGTGGGCAATGACTTTACTGGACCAGGCAATGGGCCGACTACACAAGGAATACGCTGCCCAAGGAAAGGCATCAATATTCGAAACGCTGAAACCTTTTATCGATCCCATCAACAGCAAAGCCGCTCTTTCTTACGAGCAAGTTGCAAATGCGCTTCAGGTCAGCGCAGGATCGGTCAAGAAACTCATCTTTCGCCTGCGCAAGCAGTATGCCTCGGTCTTGCGCGAGGAGGTTGGCTGGACAGTTAGCGACCCAGGCGAGGTCGATGAGGAGATCCATTCGCTTTGCCAAGCCCTTCTCGCAACGGAAGGACGACTAGGTCCATGAAAGCGGAGGACGCATGGACTTGTTTGGTTTGCGGCGCGCAGTTCCCTGCGACCCAAGAGTTCTGCCCGATTTGCATCCTGCGCGAAGCGCTGGGTGAAGGGGTTAAACCCGCGGAGTCATCTCTTGAAGGGCGTCGTCCTGAGTCGATACCCGCACGCCAACTGCATCGGTTCGAGCATTATGCACTTGTGACCGACAAGGATGGTAAACCTGTTGAGTTAGGCCGAGGCGCGATGGGCGTCACTTATAAAGCGTTCGACGTTGATCTGCGGTGCCCTGTGACCTTGAAAGTCATCAGCGATCGATATCTCGGTGATGAATCAGCGCGGCTTCGTTTTTTGCGGGAAGCCCGGGCGGCGGCGAGCGTCCGTCACCCAAATGTTGCCTCCGTGTTCCATCTGGGTAGAACCGGCGACAGCTATTTCTACGCAATGGAGTTTGTAGAAGGGGAAACGCTTGAAAAGCTCATCAAACGGTCTGGCCGACTCGAGGTAAAGCTGGCGCTGGAAATTG
>CAZMNG010000798.1:0-2770 GCA_964567505.1 uncultured Chthoniobacterales bacterium | reverse complement strand
TTCCCGAGAGCAAACCCCTCCCTCAACGACGAAACCGTAGAAATTGCTCTTGCCGTCATCCACGACAGGAACCCAGGTCAGCTTTTCGAACGGTTCCTGGCCTTTCCAGAGCGAAAAATCGCTGTCAGGGTCTGGCGAAAAGACGGTAATCGTCCCGATGTCGCCGGCTCCAAAGCGCTTTAAAAAATTTCGATACTCCTCCGGCAAATTAAACCGGGCCTTTTGCTCGAGCTTAGCCAGTTTTTCTTCCTTCATCGGCTTGTCGCGGATGAAAAATTCCGAATCAAGCTGCTCAGGATCTTCTTCCCGAATCTCCTGAATCAAATCATCAAATTCGTCCTGAGTCATACTGTGTACTTGGGTTCCGAATCGGACACTGCCCCCAGATCAGAATCGCGCAAGTCGAGTTTAACATTTTGTTTGTCCGCGCGCTTCAAGTGCCGGATAGCCGCACAATCCGAAGGGGGTATGCGTAATCAGAATCGTCTAAACGGGGAAAGTTTTTCTCCCGGCTCGTGTCCAGCCGGTGAGGGCTTGTTAGAAAGCTGACGACCTTTTCTCGTGCACCCGATCGTACCTAAAACCCAGTGGTCCATCGCCCCGTCACGGAGACCAGAATCGGCAACTCGTTCGTCATGTACTGCGTCTTGCCGACAGCGCCAATCAGTTTCGCGCCCGTGGCCTTGTACCACATCTTCGACATGCTCTCGCCGGTGTAGCACCCCCAGCTCTGTACTCGGGCGTTCCGGGTAAAAATGCCGTGATGCAACTTCGCCGCGAGTTCGTCCTCATGCAGCCAGACTTTTGAAGCGCTGCCGATCTCGTTGCTGTAATCGAGCATGAAACAAGCCCGGTTCGAATGTCCGAAATAGTCGAACGTTTCGATTTTGTGATTGGGCCGATCGTCTCCGTAGTTGAGATAATAACAGAGCTGGTCCGGTGTAGTGAAAAAGAACAGGTTGAGCCCGTATTTGTCTCTGACGGATCGGATCAGGCTGAACAGATTTTCGCGTTCCTGCTTCTGGCGGCGCTCATAGCCACGCTGATAGACCATCCAGGTAATCTTCGCGGAGGGCCCGTACTGCTGCCGGAGTTGGTCGATTCGGATGCGGCTCGCCCGAACGAAGTTCATCCACCAGAGGTCATGCGGTTGCAGCTTGAATTTTTCCCACTCCATCAAGGAGGGCGAGCCGGTCAGTACGATGTGCTCACCCTGATCCTGCGCGATCGCGGCCGATCCCAGAGCCAGACTGATACCAATGAGTAAGAACAATCGAGCCATGGCTTTGCTTTTAGCGCGGGTTTCGGGAAGTTTCCAGTCTTTCCATCAGGACGCTCCCGAGCAGCGACACACCCAGGAACATCGCAAGCTGGAAAAGCGAAAAGACAGGGAGATAAAAGCGGCCGCCAAAAAAGGTGCTCATGCAGTTTCCCAATGAAATTAGAACCGCAACGATGATCATGCTGAAGACGTATACGCCGCCGGCCTGAGTCCGGGACCGGCGGCGCTCGATCAGGAGGGCCAGGCCGCTCAGAACAATCCCGATGCCGGCCATGACTACCATCGGAACCCCGTCCGCCAGATGGAAATATGGAACCTGTTTCCAGGTTGTTTCGTAGTAGCCCTGATTGTGGTCGAACGAGGCCAGCCCCCTGAGGCGTCCGTATCTCGCGACCGGCAATTGAGTCTGCAACCAATCGGTCAGGATGAATGGTGGATTCGCCAGGTCGGTTTGGTTTAAGAATGGCCACTGCTTAAAATCTGTCCAGACTGCGTGGAGAAAGTGAGGCTCGCCCGAGAGCACGACAGTCGTCGCGATACGGTTCAGTTTGAGATCGATCTGCCAGGTGCGCTGTTGCATCTCCCTGAAACCGGATCGGGAGAGGATTTCATCGATCTTATAGAACAAAAACATGTTGGCCCAGTTCTCTCCCTGGCTGAGCGAGCGGTTCAATGCATCCAGCGCTTCGGTTACCACAGGATCGCGTATCTCCGCGCTGATTTGCCCAAGCATCGCGCTCCTTTTCCGCTCCGTCAGATGCTGCAGATAACTCAGTCGCCATTCGAATGTCTGCCCAAATGTCGAACGGTACGGGACCCGGAAAAGCCAGCACATCGTTTGCTGGACAACGATCGACCCACCGATTGCGCAAAGTCCCACAAGTGCAAAGATCAGAAACCGCCGCCCGCTGCGGAATCTGGGTTTGTCGCGCCTCGATCCGGTCTCCGTCATTGGAGCGGGAGGAACGAAAAGTTCGTTCAGCGTACACGGCAACAGGGCAACCGGTAGCAATGCAGCGAACAGCGCATTGATCTGCCGGGTCAACGCTGCCGCAAGCAAAAGCCCGAAGAAGCCCAGGACATCTCTGCGAGTCAGGTCCGGCGTTGTGAGACAATTCAACCCGGCGGCAACGATCAATATCACGAGCGCGTTACTGAACGCTTCGCTCCCGATACAATGCGCGTAAACGTAGAGCCACGGTGTCAGGGCGAAGCCGGTCGCAAACAGCACCCGGAGTGGAAATCGATCGCTGAGGATCGTCACCGCGCAAAAGAGCGAATAAACGAGGAAAACGTGTTGGCAGACGATCAAGCTGTAAACTCCGGCGTCATTGAGCGGAGTGATGCTGATCGACACGTACGGGAGACCGTGACCGGTCAGGAGACTCCCGAGAATGCTGCCGCCAGAAACGATCAAGCGCCCGCCGAGACAATAGCCAGGCAACCAATGAATAATCCCTTTCGGAGCGAAGGTTGAAGCGATCTGGT
>CAZMNG010000797.1:0-2771 GCA_964567505.1 uncultured Chthoniobacterales bacterium | reverse complement strand
TTTGCAAGACGGCCAAATCACTTTCCGCACGAGCGTTTTTCTCCTGGAGCACCAGAAAATCGCGCCCGGCCTGCGCGATTCTCTCGTGCAGGCTCCCTCGCTCAAGACCGAGAATCGTGCAGACAACCGCGAGACAGGCCGCCAATGCCCAGGGAATCGCGAGCCAGACGATATTCGACCGAGGTGCCGGCGATCGCCTCCGCAAGCCGGCGCGTTCCGATTCAACGATCCGCCGCGGCAGTCCGGACGGAGCTGGTATCGGCTCCAACGCGCGCGCAACCGATGCAAACGCATCTTCTGTTTCACGAACAAAATCGCGGACTTCCCGATCGGTTTCGATCTCTGCCCGAACTCTTTCCGCGTCCTTCGGATCAAGTTCATTGAGCAGGTACCCAACCAGCAATTCCTGTTTGAGCTCGTCCATCATAAGCCCCCCTCCTTTAAACAATCGCGCAAACGCAGCAAACCACGCCGAATTCGCGCCTTGATTGTGCCCAGAGGTGTCCCGAGTCTTTCCGCAATTTGCTCGTGGGTGAACCCACCGAAGAAAGCGAGTTCCACCGATTGCCGTTGTTCTTCGGGAAGATTCCGGAGCGCCGAGCGTACGAATCGGGCCCGATCGCGGATCGCGGATTCGTCCGCCGCAGAGATGGAATCGTGGTAAAGGTATTCCCCTTCATCCATTACTTTTCCGCGAAGCTTTTCCAATCGTTGGCGGGCGCGCAGCCGATCAATCGCTTTGTTGCGCGTGACCATCACCGCCCAGGCGAATGGGCTGCTTCGATTCGGATCAAATGTCGGAGCTTTTCGCCAGATGTAAGTGAAACCCTCCTGCAAAACATCTTCCGCTTCTTTGGTGTCATGCAAAATTCGCTGAGCCATCGCGTAAAGCGACCCCGCGAATCGCTCATAGAGCGCGACGAACGCCGATTCGTCGCCGTCCGCAATCCGGGCGATCAACTGTGCTTCCAACTCGTTCTCGGATTCCCGGTCAGGTTTTGTCATACGACGGCTGCAGCTACCCCAACGATCTCCCCTAGTCGCTTGAACCGATGTAATCGAGTCGCGCCGGAGAATGTCTGTTGAGAGCGTTTGAGTTGCGCACATCGATCAAGGCCTCTGAACCTTTGAACAATCAAGCGAATTCCATGCTCCGGTGAACGTCTCGCCGGAGCAGAGTTCGCCTCCCGCCGCGTTTGTTTGCAACGTGACTCCGGAAAACGTGGGAATATTTGCGCGCACCTTTTTCCTCCTGTTATGCGTGAATCCAGCCTCGCTGGATGCGTGACATATTGGCGGGATCGACACGATCCGCGGATCGGAGGTACAAATTGGCGACTTTGCCTGCATATTGCCCGGACCATGGCTAACCGAGTCTTGATCCAGTTTGCTCATCCAGCCCTCCAGAAATCGAGGGTCAACAGCAGGCTTATCGCTGCGGTAAAAAACTTGCAGAATGTTACCATCAACGATCTCTACGAACAGTACCCCGACTTTTCGATTAACGTGGAACATTGAAGGTCCGCCACGAAAATGAGATCACCAAACACGCTGAGTTGTACCGCCGCGCGGTCGAGACACTCCGGGACGCTAAACTCGAGCCCGCAAAGTTAAGTCACCTGATGTACTTCAACGACATTCTGCGAGAACCGGCTGCGGCGTACTAGCGCGTAAAAAATCAGATGTTATGGACACGGAAGGCTTGCTTCGGAACTCTAGGTCCATCGACAGAGCATCTGCCCGGCGGTGCTCCGGTACAGCGCGCACTGCTCGTCATCGGGGTGGTGGCTGCGATCGTTGGCGGTGGGCGTTTTCTGATCCGGCCCGTCTTCCGCTATCTTGCCAACGCACGGCTCCACGAGATTTTACGGCGGCTGCGCTGCTCCTCGTCGTGGGAATCGCCTTGGCAAATGCAGAAGATCGGACTTTCTCCGGCGCTCGGAACGTTTCTGGCCGGTGTCGTGCTTGCAGAAAGCGAGTACCGCCATGAACTGGAATCAGACATCGAACCGTTCAAAGGTCTTTTATTAGGGCTTTTTTTTATTTCTGTCGGGGCGAGCATCGATTTGCATCTGATCCAGTCCCAGCCACGCCTGATCGTTTCCCTGGTAGTCACGCTGCTTCTCGTCATCGTCGAGCTGGTGAAGAAATATTTCCCAAATCTGCAAATCCTGGCCCGCGCAAAAGGGCGGGATCACGCCTACCGCCTCTTGAGCCTGGGCGTCCAAAATATCTTTCAGCACTCAACGTTCCGACGCCGGCTGGGAACCGCCAAAGCCGGGTTAAAGACTGTCCGCCTGGCGAACCAGTTTCCGGTACGTGCGCAATATATGTTCAATGCTGAAGACGATCGCCGAAATCTGATTCTCCGCGGCGCTCCCTTGTGGGGTCCGAATGAGCAGGCTGAATGGCCCGGGACGGACGCTGGTCAGGCCGAGTACCGACTTGCACGCCTCCTGCAATCGCGGCACTACCTGAATCGGGTCCTGCGCCAGCGGGATGCTTCGTTCAACCATCTCCAGACCCGGCCAGAGTACCTCTGTCGCGATCACACGGCTGGAGACCTGAATCTGGAAACCGTCAATCGGTTCACCGGATTTGACGGTAATAATTCCGTCAAATTGATTTTCAGTCAGTTCGCGCTCGAAATAACTGGCGATCGAATCCGAGCCTTCTTGCCAGGAAGCGTCAAGAAAATCGAGCGCCCCACATGCGACGCTGGGTGGATTGGCAGCCGGATAAACAAAAAGCGCAAAATCCTCCGCCAGCAA
>CAZMNG010000796.1:0-2775 GCA_964567505.1 uncultured Chthoniobacterales bacterium | reverse complement strand
AGAAAATAGCCCTAGCCGCTTTTTTCCGTAGACGCGTTCACCGAATATTTACCAACCTGCGCGGTCATTGGGATGAATTCGCCGTCGCCATTCGCGCCCCGTGGTGCCAAGGCTCGGGGCATGGCTCGCCGTCACTCACCTCGTCATCCACTCTTTCGTCAACGTTGGTTCGCCGACGCATTATCATCGGCTCTGGTGCAAATTTTCTTAAGTGTATGTTTTTGTCCGGCGAAAGATTTTGCAGACTTCAGGCCGCCAAGACCACGGCCAACATTTCCGGAGCGTCTGGCTTGGCGGAATGCCTTTTGGTCAATACGCTGATTTTTGCGCCGAAGCTGGACCCGGGAGCTTGGTCGTTAAAAGACAAAGCTTCTGTTTGCGGAGCGCTCTCGCTCCGGTTGTCAGCGGTTTGAACTCGAGTTCGTTCCGGTGATACTTGGTCGTCGGCGTAGTGTTCCAACCGCCGATGATTCAATTGGCCAGAAAGTCAATATCGGGAGGTACGTGACAAACTTCTTGAGAAAGGCATTCTGACGACGGGTCGGGGTCGTGGCGGGCGTTCGGAGAATTATATCGGACGGAGTTCGGTCTGAGCTCGAGGCCGATACCCGACCGGGCGCCGATAGGCTGGATACTGAGCAGAAAATTGTAGCGATATTTTCCGCGACAACTCCATTGAACGCCCTCGCTCTATTTGGTGTCAATGAGAGTACGTTAACAGGTGCTACCCGGCGTTGACCAAGGAGGGTCATAGATGAATATCCTCAAATGCGAAAAAATACACGGCGCAACAATCCAGCTGGAAGTTTGGGAGGAGTTTTACCCTGAAAACCGTTATGCCGTTCTGTGGAGAGGTAAAGCCGAAGAGAATCGGTACTCCGCAAGGTCATTGCAAGATGCCGAGGAATATTACGAGTACCGGTGCGATCAAGCGGAGCAGAGAAGAATCTAGAGATTTGGGTCACGATCCGATCGACATGGCAGTGTTGCAACTTTGGAGGCTTGACCTGATAAGCGGGCTGCTAAGATGCTCGGATGTTCCGTGTCCAATCGATTTCCGGACTGTTCAAGTGGCGCCAGTTTGAACCCGAGGTGATCCTGCTTGCGGTCGGCTGGTACCTGCGTTTCTCGCTTTCCTACCGTGACGTGGAGGAGTTGCTCGCCCGAGCGGGGCCTGCGCGCCGATCACGTCACGGTCTGGAGGGTGCAGCGTTACGCCCCGGAAATGGAACGACGTTCGCGCTCGAGGCTCAAACCGACCAACGTCAGTTGGCGGTGGCCAGCTTAGTAATGATATGTCCTGCGCTTGCCCAACAAGCGCCGGCGTCCCCACCGCCGCCCCCGCTTCCAGCGGCGCAACAACCTGTGCCGCCATCGCCTCCTCCTGCCGGTGCTGCTCAGGTGACCACCATCCGCGGCACGGTTTCGCAATACATGATGAATCCGGACGGCTTGGTTGACGGACTGCTTTTGAACGATAACACGATCGTACGGTTTCCCGCACATGGGTCAGCAGTTGGTCAAGGTCGTTAAGCCTCAAGATCTGGTTCGCGTAGATGGTTTTTTTTGAGTTCCAGGGCGTAATTCATGCCGCCACGATCACCAATGCTAATAGCCAACAGTGGGTCGTAGACACTCCTTCCTCGTTTCAGAATCCGCCCCCGGCGTCGAATCCATATGCGAGACAGCCGATGAACGCCACTGGCATCATCAAGGCGCTAACCTATGCGCCGAGAGGTGAGATTGATGGAGCGGTGTTAGACAATGGGACGATTGTGCACGTTCCACCGCCGGTGGGGACGCAGTATGCTGGCCTGTTTCGCGTCGGAGCTCCACTCGCTGCCAGCGGGTACGGAACAGCGAACACCTACGGGCGCAGTTTGGAGGCGACTGCCATCGGACCGTCCGCCAGTCAGATGCAAACAGTAATCGCCGCTGACTACGGCCCGCGCGGTCGTCCCGGGAAGCGCGGCCGTCACCGGCCAGCACCGCTGCCAGCGACGTTGACCTAGTACCGCCAGTAATATTGCCCATGAATACCAATGAAGCGGGCACAAGGGCGCCTTCTCGTTCCTAGCCCCCTGCCGGTGCAGGAACAAAAGCGATAAATGCATCCCCTCTTTAACCTCGTCAGACTGCACTCACAATTGGCAAGTACAGCGGACTGAGAGCTGTTCTCCCGTGGCAATGTTAACCGGCATGACTTTATGATTCGGGTGGTTTGGGCCCTGCGGCTAGTCTAGTTCGCGATCAACGATCGCGCCGATGAGCTGATTCGTTATCAGGCAAGCAAGGATCCGCGTGCGGTAATGCTGGAAAAGGTCCAAATCACAAGATCTAAGGACCTGCGAAACGCGGCTGGATTTTTCATCCGGGAGCTGGAAAACGACTACCGGGAGCCGGTCACAAATACAAAGCCACCTCCGCCTACCCAGAAGAAACGAGTTGATCCGAAGCCTGAGGAACCGCCAGCGACCGACGAAGAAAAGGCTCAGATTAGCGCCAAATTGAAGGAATTCATCCAGACGCTTCGGACGTCCCGCTAAAAAGTTTCTTCTACGGGGTGACAACCTGACACCCCCCCCTTGGAGCGATCGAAGAAAAGGTTTTAAACGCCAGAAAAGAAAGGGATTCCGGGTTGAGCGTCTTTCCGATTTCGCCTTCGCTGGGCAGCTTTCCAAATGTTGCGAGTCGGCCCCTCTTGTCCGGATGGAGAGTCCTGCGCCGCCTCTCAATGAAACTAAGACGATGCTGTGGAATCGACGCGATTCCTGC